>WGBB01000176.1 GCA_015494505.1 Nitratiruptor sp.
CTTTTGACACTGAGCACCACCGCTTGGGGATTTTGATAATCTAGCGTATAGCCATGTGAGCGTAGGACTTCCAGAAACTCCGGCACGCCGTAGGCTGCGATCTTACGTGCATCCAGCACCGTGTCAAGCACCATCAAAGGATCGATATAGTGCTCTCGGTCTATGGCAAATCCCAGACTTTGCAAATACTCCAAAAAATCGCGGCGCTTGGTGTTGTTGGTGATGATGACGTAGGGGATGGAGCGTTCGTTGAGTGCGTCGATAAACTCCACCGCTCCCGGGATGGGGAGCTTCTCGATATCGTCGATGAGCGTACCCTGCACGTCGATAAAGAGCCTCACACCAAAAACCTCACTTCCTTTTCGATGATATACTCGAAACTCTCACGCTCTCTAATAAGCCTATCTTCACCCCTTTCGACGGCCACTTCGGCCGGGCGGGGACGGGTGTTGTAGTTGCTACTCATCACGAATCCATAGGCTCCGGCACTTTTTACCACCACGATATCGCCGGGCTCGGTGGGCGGCAGGAGGCGCTCTTTTGCAAAGAAGTCGCCGCTTTCACATACAGGCCCCACCACGTCGGCTTTGGACTCATCGCCGCTTTTGCCGGCTATTTCGATTTCGTGGTAGGCGTTGTAGAGGCTTGGGCGCAAGAGGTCGTTCATAGCGCCGTCGACGATGATGAAGCGCTTGTCCTTGTTGCGTTTTTCATAGAGCACACGCGTGAGAAACACACCCGCATTGCCCACGATGAAGCGGCCCGGCTCGCAGACTATCGTCATATCGGTACCGCTGAGCGTAGAGAGAATCGCCTGCGCATAATCGTAGGGCTCGATGGTCTCTTCGTCTTTATAGCGAATACCTAGTCCCCCGCCCACATCGAAAAACTTGATGTCGATATCGATTTTTTGCAGCGCCTTGGCAAGTTCGGCTACTTTGGCACTCGCCTCTTTGATGGGCTCGAGGTCGGTGAGCTGACTGCCGATATGAAAGTGGATGCCCACGGGCTCGAGATGGGGTGAATTTTTGGCGCGAAGATAGATGCGCTTGGCCGTATCGATATCGACACCGAACTTGTTGGCGCTAAGCCCCGTAGAGATATAGGGGTGTGTCTTGGGATCGATATCGGGATTGACCCGCACGCTGATGCGCGCTCTTTTGCCAAGCTTTGCCGCTATTTCTTCGATGCGCTCGCTTTCGGCTTCGCTCTCGATATTGAGAAAGAGGATATCTTTTTGGATCGCCTCTTCGATTTCGTCATCGCGCTTGCCCACACCGCTAAAGATGATTTTGTAATTGGGAATGCCGGCAAGTAGAGCTCGCTTGACCTCTCCGATACTGACACAATCTGCTCCTGCTCCCAGATTTGCTAGGAGCCTAAGGACGCTGAGATTCGAGTTGGCCTTCACCGCATAGGCGATGAGAGATTTACGCGCTTTGAATGCACTCTTGATAGCGTTGTAGTTTTGGGCTATCTGGTCGAAATCGTACACATACAGAGGCGTATCGTACTTCTTGGCTAAGGCTTGATAGTCCACTCCCATCCTTTTGAAAATTTGCCCAATAGTAGCAAAAAAACTTAAAATCTCTTATAAAACCACAAAGCAGCAACAAAGAGGAAAAAAATCGGAAGCAAAATGGCGATTTCGGGCATCAAAGTAGCATTGAATGCAAGTTTACTCAGCACATAGAGTACACCCCATACAAAAAGGGTCGCTGCGACCGCTGCGAAACTAAAGAGATTGACGTTGCCTATCCTAGCACTCAACGGTACGAAATAGAAAATTATAATCATGAGAAGCGGCGCAAAAAAGGGATAGAAGAGATTGTAATACAAAAGGGCCTTGAGCTTTTGAATATCGATGTTTTGTCGCACAAAGAGTTTGATGGCGTAGATAGCATCAAGCAGTGTCATGGATGTCTTGCCCTCATAAACCGAATCGAGTATTTTAGGCTTGTAGCCGTCAAGCGTGGTGATATCTTGGGTTTTGATGGCGATTTTGTTTTGTAAATTTTCTATGATACGGGCACGCGGCATATGCCAACTGCCTTTGGAAAAGTAGGCACTTTTGGAAATAATAATGCGCTCTAAGCGTGTGCCGTTGGTATCAAAAACCCGCACATCCCGTGCGCGTTTTTGCAAAGGATAGAGAGCTCCAAAATAGACATACTGGTCGTTGTATTTGAAGTAGAGCTCTTTAGTGGCGCTTTGTAAGGAGTTGAACTCTTTGATGTTTTCGGCATACTCTTTGGCATAGGAAAAGGATGTCAAATGCAAAAAAAGATAGATGAGCGTCAGAAGCAAAGCGCTCCCAAAAAGAGGACGCAATACATCTTTTTTGCTATATCCTAAAGCATAGAGAGCCACAAGTTCGTTGGAGCGAATGAGGTGCACCTTTAAAGCAATGAGTGCAAAAACCAAAGAGATGGGAAAAAGTATATCGATACCTGCTAGCGTGCGGTAAAAAACGTAGAGCACCTGCAAGTTAGCCGATTGGGGAAGCGCTTTGACGGCCTGTAAAAAATCAAGCCCCACAAAAAAGAGAATCAGTGCAAAGAGGATGATAAAAAAATATTTAAGATATGCAAGTGCAAGATACCTCTTGGCCATCGCGCCTCTTTGATAAATTTAGGAGATTGTAGCAAAAAAGTGTTTAGTCGCAGCTAAGAGGCTTGCGTGAAAAGCGAGAGCGCACCTCTTCGAGTGGTTTGCGTATGAGCTCCAGTGCCGCTTCGGCAGCCGTCTCGATGCGAGGGCCGATGCATTCAAGCTCTTTTGGCGTAAAATCACTGAGTACATACGATATCACTTGCGATTTGTGTTCGGGCCTGCCGATGCCAAAACGCACGCGAATATAGTCGGCTCCGATATGCGCATCGATGGATTTGAGCCCATTGTGCCCGCCGTGGCTGCCGCCTCGTTTGATGCGAACGGCTCCCAGACCCAAATCCAAATCGTCATGGATGACGATAATATGCTCGTTTTCGATTTTGTAGAAGTTCTTCACGGCTGCGACGCTCTCGCCGCTAAGGTTCATGAATGTAAGAGGTTTGAGGAGCAGAATTTCGCCGGCTTTGTAGAGCTCACCTTTGAAGCTGCTTTTAGATTGAGGAGTGGGGCTGAGGCGATCGATCAGACGATCGACCACCATGAAGCCTATATTGTGGCGGTTCTTGGCATACTTCTCGCCAGGATTGCCAAGACCGACAATGAGGTGCATTATTTAGCTTTGACCACACCTACCACTGCAACATGAGGAGGTGTCATGTGCTCGACACCTTCAGGAAGCTCGATGTCGCGAATGAGAATCGTATCACCTACATCGAGATTGCTCACATCAAGCGTGATGCTATCGGGAATGTTTTCGATAGCGCCTTTAACTTTGATGCGGCGTTTGGATGTGATGAGGACACCTTTGTTTTTGAGACCGATCGGCGTGCCGACGGTTTTGATAGGTACCATATAGTAGGTCACGACACCAGGCTGCGCCACCATCAAATCCACATGCAAAAGATCGTACGTTACAGGGTCCTTTTGGTACTCCTGTACCACGACGTTGAGTTCTTTATCGCCGACTTTTACGGGAAAAGCGAGTTTCTCTTTGTGGCGGACGGTTCGGATGAAATCACCCTTTTTGAACGCCGCATGGATGTTGGGAAACCCTTTTCCGTAGATGTTGGCAATTAGATAACCATCCCGACGCAAGGCTTTTGTCGCCTTTTTACCGGTACTCTCTCTAATAATGCCTTCCAACATTGTTCTTCCTTATCTATAAAATGGGTGCAAATTATAGCGAAAATTGATTTATATTTGCTTAAAAAATCAATCCAGCTTCAAGTCGATCACCCCTTCGTCAAGGGAATCTTGATGGGTTTTAGCATCAACATCCTTCATCTTAAGCATAAGGTCGGAGCGAGAAGTAGCGTTGTGCAATGCTTCTTCCTTGTCGATAATACCTTCTTCGTAGAGTCTCAAGAGCGCTTGGTCAAATGATTGCATACCGTAGATTTCCCCCTCTTCAATGGCCTGTGAAATTTCGCTGTCGTTGCCGCTCTCGATTAATGATGCTATCCTCTCCGTTTTAAAGAGAATCTCCAAAGCCGCAGCCCGACCGCCGTTTACAGTCTTGACGAGACGTTGGGAGACGATGGCTTCGAGTACGGCACCAAGCACAATGCGAATACGGTTTTGCTCTTCGGAAGGAAAAACGGAGATGATACGGTTGATGGTCTCCTTGGCATCGAGAGTATGGAGCGTAGAAAAGACCAAGTGTCCCGTCTCGGCTGCGTGCAGTGCCATCTCGATGGTCTCCAGGTCTCGCATCTCCCCGATGACGATGATGTCAGGGTCTTCACGCAGTGCAGCACGTAAAGCTCTGGCATACGAAGGCGTATCTTGTCCAAGACTTCGCTGGTTGACAATGCACCCTTTGTTTTTGTGGACAAATTCCACGGGGTCTTCGATAGTGATGATATGTTCGCTACGGGTACGGTTTATCTCATCTATGATGGCGGCCATAGTGGTAGACTTCCCGCTACCTGTAATACCGGTGACCAACACGAGGCCACGCTTGAGCTCGGCTATCTTTTTGATTGACTTAGGAAGCCCCAACTCATCGATAGTCTTGATTTTAGTGGGTATAACACGAAACACTGCCGAAACACCGTCTATTTGGAAAAAGATATTAGCACGAAAACGGTGCTCTTCGTCAAGAACGTGTATAAGGTCGGCATCCTTATTCTTTGCCATCTCATCGAAGCGGCTACGCAAAAGCTCTTTGGCAAGAAGAAGCGCATCCTCTTTGGAGATGATTTCGGTAGAGATGGGCGTGATGTCGCCGTTGATACGGGCAAAGACGGGAGAATTGGCCTTAATATGGAGGTCGCTACCTCCCAAGGCAATCATCTCTTGCAAATAGCGATTGAGCTTTTTTGTCATCCTAAAATCGTGTGTGCGTGGGTCGAAACTCATGCAAGCTCCTTGAGTATCTCCTCGAAAGCCTCCACGAAAGCCTCGAGTCCTTCGTGCAAAAGTTCGTCATAGACGCTTTTCATATCGATGCCGTGGGCTTTGAGAGTGGTAAAAAATTTCTCTATCTCCTCTTGGGGAATGGGAAGTTTGGGCTCTTTGTCTCCATCTTTGACAAAGGCTTCGATGGTGGCGATGGGAGCGGTATTGATGCTTTTGGGAGCAACAAGTTCGCTGATGTAGTAGTGCGCCGGATAATCGCCGCCTTTCA
>WGBB01000177.1 GCA_015494505.1 Nitratiruptor sp.
AAGAGGGGATCAACCCTTATGGACACGGCTTTTGCAAAGAGATGAAAAACAGCGAGTTTTTACAAAAATATGCCTATGTCAAGGACCTTGAGGAGCGCCGTGACGAAAAGGTGTGCGTCAAACTCACGGGACGCATCAAGTTCTTGCGCCATATGGGCAAGGCCGCTTTTGCCAAGATAGAAGATGAAAGCGGCATCGTGCAGATCTATTTCAACCGCGACAGCCTCGGTGACGAGTGGTTCAAAAAGGTCAAAAAGCTCATCGAAGTGGGCGATATCATCGAAGCAAAAGGCCATCCTTTCGTCACAAAAACAGGCGAGCTCACACTCCACGCCGATGAACTCAACCTCGTCACCAAAGCTATCGTACCGCTACCGGAAAAGTACCATGGCTTGCAGGATAAAGAGCTGCGCTATCGCCAACGCTACCTCGACCTCATCATGAACCCCGAGGTCAAACAGGTCTTCATACTGCGCTCTCGCATCGTCAGCCTCATACGCGACTTTTTCGAGCGCCACGGATTTTTGGAAGTAGAAACCCCCATGATGCACCCTATCCCGGGCGGCGCCAATGCCAGACCCTTCGTGACGCATCACAACGCTTTGGGAGTCGACAGATATCTGCGCATCGCGCCCGAGCTCTATCTTAAGCGTCTCATCGTCGGCGGTTTCGAAGCGGTGTTTGAGATCAACCGCAACTTCCGCAACGAAGGGATGGATGCGACGCACAATCCCGAATTCACTATGATAGAGTTCTACTGGGCCTACCATACCTACGAAGATCTGATGAAACTCACCGAAGAACTTTTCGAATATCTTTTCGAAGAGCTGGGGCTTGAAAAGAAACTTCCTTACGGTGAGCATACCATTGACTTCTCCACTCCTTTTAGCAAAATCAAATATAAAGACGCCATCGTCGAAATCGGCGGCGTTCCCGAAGATGTCGTAGAAGACAAGCAAAAAATCATCGATTATCTCAAACAAAACGGCATCGAGCTAGAGTTTGCCGACAAGATGAGCCTGGGAGCACTCCAAGCGGAGCTTTTTGACAATTTCGTAGAAGAAAAGCTCATCAACCCCACATTCATCACCCACTTTCCTATCGATATCAGCCCGCTTGCGCGCAGAAGCGACGAAAACCCCGAAATAGCTGAGCGTTTCGAGCTCTTTATCGCAGGCAAGGAGATTGCTAACGGCTTCAACGAGCTCAACGACCCACTGGATCAGTACGAACGCTTCAAGGCCCAAGTGGCCGCCAAGGACGTGGATGACGAGGCGATGCACATGGACGAAGACTACGTCCGTGCTCTCGGATACGGCATGCCGCCTACCGCCGGCGAAGGGATCGGGATAGACCGTTTGGTGATGCTGCTGACAAACCAGCACTCCATCCGTGACGTTATCCTCTTTCCGGCCATGCGTCCGCTTCCAAAAGATGAACCCAAAGAAGAAGGAGAGAATTGATGGACTTTCTCAAAAACGCCGACCCCGATGTCTATGCGATATTGGAAAAAGAGCTAGAGCGCCAGAGTGACCATCTGGAGATGATAGCCAGCGAAAACTTCACAAGCCCTGCCGTGATGGAGGCGATGGGGAGTATCTTTACCAACAAGTATGCAGAAGGCTATCCCGGCAAACGCTACTATGGAGGCTGCGAATATGCCGATGCTATCGAAGAGCTGGCGATCGAGCGCGCCAAGAAGCTCTTTGGTTGTGAATACGTCAATGTCCAGCCCCATTCCGGCAGCCAAGCAAACCAGGGTGTCTACCTGGCACTCCTTAAGCCCTACGACAAGATCCTCGGGATGGATCTCAGCCACGGCGGTCATCTCACCCACGGCGCAAAAGTGAATGCCAGCGGCAAGATATACCAGAGCTTCTTTTACGGCGTCAACGATGAGGGATGGATCGATTACGACCGCGTACTCGATATCGCGCGCATCGTCAAGCCCAAAATGATCGTCTGCGGTGCCAGCGCCTATCCACGAGTGATCGATTTCAAAAAATTTCGCGAAATCGCAGATGAAGTGGGCGCTATCCTCATGGCCGATATCGCCCACATCGCGGGACTCGTAGCTGCGGGCGAGCATCCGAGCCCCTTTCCTTACTGCGATGTGGTCACTACCACGACACATAAGACGCTGCGCGGACCTCGCGGCGGTATGATAATGACCAACGACCCCGAAATCGTCAAAAAGGTTAATAGTGCCATCTTCCCGGGACTCCAAGGCGGTCCCCTCGTACACGTCATCGCCGCAAAAGCCGTAGGTTTTGGCGAAAACCTCAAACCTGAGTGGAAAGAGTATGCCAAACAGGTGCGTCGCAACGCCGAAACCCTCGCTACCGTGCTTATGAATCGCGGCTATAACGTAGTGAGCGGCGGTACCGACAACCATCTGGTGCTCGTAAGCTTCCTCGATAAAGATTTTAGCGGCAAAGACGCAGACGAAGCGCTGGGACGAGCCGGCATCACAGTCAACAAAAACACCGTTCCAGGTGAAACGAGAAGCCCATTCGTTACAAGCGGTATCCGCATAGGCAGCCCTGCTCTGACGGCACGCGGCATGAAAGAGGCCGAGTTCGAACTCATCGCCAACCGCATAGCAGACGTGCTCGATAACATACAAGATACGAATCTCCAAGCAAAAATCAAAGAAGAGATGGTCGCCCTCGCACGCAAATTCGTCATCTACACACAACCTACCTACTAATTTCGGGGCTTCGCCCCGCTACATAAAATTTATAGTAGAATATGCGATAATATAGATATACCTCACTGCAAAGGCAATTACTATGGATAAAGAGAATCTCAAAGAGACTTTTGAAGATTTGGAAGAGCTGCAACACAACGACCTCGACGATATCGTACTGGAAAATTTCGACAAAAAAGAGAAGATAAAAAAATATCTCCTGATGGGCGGTGCCGTGCTGCTCATCTTTATCATCGTCATCAGTATCGTCAAGATGGTTTCCGACTCATCCAGCGCTCCGCAAGACGAGCTGGTAGAGACGCAACCTATCGAACAGACTACCCAAGAAGCCACACAAGATACAAACTTCCAAGAAGTACCTATCGCCACGGAAAACGAAACTGACCAAAAGAGCGACGTGGACCAGGTAATCAACGAAGTGATGCAGCAGCAAAAAAGCACAACTAGCACCGCTTCCACCGCATCCGCCGCGGCGAGCACCAGCCAGCCCATCGCCAAAAGAGATGAAACGACACAAAAAGCAAAAGAGCAAAAGAGTGCAAAAACTGCCGCAAAACAGGCAGCAAAACCCAAGACAACAGCTAACAAGCCGGCACCAAAAACTGCGACGGCAAAACCAAAACCCAAACCTACACCAAAAACTGCACACAAACCCGTGGCAAAAGGCAACATCTACATCCAAGTGGGCGCATTCTTAAAATATGACCCGGACAAAGCGTTCCTTCGTAAAATCAAAGCGGCTGGCTTTAGCTATATCGTCAAAGAGTACACCATCAACGGCAAACGGGTAAAACGGGTCTACGTAGGACCGTTTGCGAGCAAAGCGGATGCGAGAGCGGCACTTGCGAAAGTGCGTGCCCGCATAGCCAAAGGTGCATTTATCACCAAGGTGCGCTGATGCTCTATCACACCAGCTTCATGCTCGATGAATTCACTCCTATCGCCTTGTATGAAAAGGCGAAGGAGCACTTCCCCGATGAAATTTCCTATCTTTTCGAAAGCGTGGTCAATACAAGTGACGGGAACTTTAGCTACATCGTCTGCGGTGCGCATGAGATGCTCTGGAGCGAAGGAGGCAAAAGCTACTATAAAAAAGGAGACACACTCCAAGAGGTAGAAGCTAACCCCCTGCTCTTTTTGAAACGATACTACAAAGATATCGATTTTTCCGCTTATAAAAAGGTCTCCAAGGAGCTGGGCGTCGGTTTCGTAGACGGCTTTATAGGCTATATCGGCTACGATATGGTCAAAGAGTTCGAACCCGTACTCAAAAAGTACATGCAAAACCTCAAAGATGAACTGCACACACCCGACTTTTTTATGATTCGCCCCAAACTCACAATCGCCTATTCCCACAAAACCTCTACGCTTACACTCATCACGCCGCTGCGGGATGTTTTTGATAAGATTGTGCCATCTCTAGTAGCCTCTATCCAAGATAGTTACAGCTATACTCCCCTTAAAAAAGCGAAGCTCCTGGGTCCCGCCACCTTCGCCCACTCCAAAGAGGAGTTCTTCGCGATGGTACAAAAGAGCAAGCGCATGATTCGCAGCGGTGACGTGTTTCAAATCGTCATCTCCAACCGCCTCCAACAAAAGGCTATCGTGGATAGATTTAGCTTCTATCGTAAACTCCGCAGCCTCAACCCATCGCCCTATCTCTTCTTGCTCGAATTCGATGACTTCGCAATAGCCGGAAGCAGTCCGGAAGTGATGGTGCGCCTCACGGACGGCGAAATACTGCTACGCCCCATAGCCGGTACACGCAAACGAGGAGCTACGGCAAAACGCGATAAAGAATTAGAAATTGAAATGCTCAACGACCCCAAAGAGGTGGCCGAGCACGTGATGCTCATAGACCTTGGGCGCAACGACGTGGGACGCGTGGCAAAAGCCGGCACCGTGAAGGTACCTGAAATCATGCGCGTCGAGCGCTACAGCCACGTGATGCATATGGTGAGCGACGTGGTGGGAGTGCTGGATAGCAAATACGATATGTTCGATCTTTTTATGGCTACCTTCACCGCGGGCACCATGACGGGAGCGCCCAAAATCCGCGCAATGGAGCTCATCGCAGAATTTGAAGGGCTCAAACGAGGCTACTACAGCGGCAGCGTGGGGTATTTCGGATTCAACGGCGATATGGATAGTGCCATCACCATCCGCACGGCGCTTCTTAAAGAGGATGAAGTCTTCTTCCAAGCGGGTGCCGGTATCGTTGCAGACAGTAAACCGGAGCTGGAGTTTTTGGAAGTGAATAACAAGCTCGGTGCTTTGCGCCGCACTCTTGAGGAGCTGGCCGAATGAATCTCTATGCCATATTTGGCAACCCGGTAGCCCACTCCATCTCCCCCACTATCCACAACTACGCCTTTACCAAACTCGGCTTCGAGGGCTGCTATACCAAGATACTCGTAAAAGAGGGCTCAAAACTGCGCGATATATTTTTCGATTATCGCCTCAAAGGTGTCAACATCACGGTGCCTCATAAAGAGTGGGCATACAAACTGGCCGACGAAGTAGTCGGCATCGCTAAAGAGAT
>WGBB01000178.1 GCA_015494505.1 Nitratiruptor sp.
CCGTCTTTTCCGTTGTTGGTAATGAGTCGATAGCCCGTTTTATCAAGCTCCAAAGTTTTTGCTACCTCTTGGATAAAAGGGGTCATCTTCGCCATCAGTTCGGGTGGTGTACTCTGGAAATTTTCCACGTGATGTTTGGGAATGATGAGGATATGGATGGGTGCTTTGGGATTGATATCGTGGAATGCCAAGAACTCGTCGTTTTCTAAAACCTTGTTTGCGGGAATCTCGCCGGCTACGATTTTACAAAATATACACATATACTCACTCCCTTATGTTTTTATAATCATTATTGTATTATTATACTCCAAAAATTATAAAGAGGTGCAGCTTGCAAAATTTCGAAGCGAAAATCGTCAAAGCTTCATCCCTCGAAGAACTCGAAGAGATACGAATAGAGCTTTTTGGCAAAAAAGGGTATTTTGCCAAAGAGTTCGAAAAACTGAAAAATCTTCCCAACGAGGAAAAGCCCAAAGTAGCCAAGGAACTCAACGAAGCTAAAAATGCTTTGCATATTTTGCTCCAATCAAAAAAAGATGACCTTTTAGCGCAAGCGATCCAACAGCGTCTGGAAGAAGAGAGACTCGATCTATCTCTTTTTGAACCAAGAGAACTTAAAGGTGCTTTGCATCCGGTCAAGCAGACTCTCGATACGATTATCGAGTATTTCGTAGCGCTCAACTACTCTATAGAGACGGGTCCGCTTGTAGAGGACGATTTTCACAACTTCGAAGCCCTAAACCTTCCCAAACACCATCCCGCACGTGATATGCAAGATACCTTCTATTTCGAAGACGGCAAGCTGCTGCGTACCCATACTTCGCCTGTGCAGATACGCACGATGCAGACGCAAAAACCACCGATTCGTATGATAAGCCCCGGAGCCGTCTTTCGACGCGATTTCGATCTAACGCACACACCGATGTTTCACCAGGTCGAAGGCCTCGTCGTGGAGGAAAAAGGTAAAGTCAGTTTTGCTAATCTCAAATTTATTCTCGAAGATTTTTTACGTTATATGTTTGGAGAAGTAGACGTGCGTTTTCGCCCGAGCTTTTTCCCTTTCACGGAGCCTTCGGCAGAGGTGGATATCAGCTGTATCTTTTGTGAAGGCAAAGGGTGTCGCGTCTGCTCTCACACGGGATGGTTGGAAGTTTTGGGCTGTGGGCTCGTGGATCCTAACGTTTTTGCGGCCGTAGGCTATAAGAATGTGAGCGGATACGCATTTGGATTGGGGGTGGAGAGATTCGCTATGCTTTTGCACCGTATAGGAGATTTACGCAGCCTCTTTGAGGGCGATTTGAGACTATTGGAGCAGTTTAGATGATAGTGACGAGAAATTGGCTCAGTGAGTGGATAGATATAGCAGATATTACTACCGAGGAGCTTGTCAAGGCCCTCAATTCCTTGGGCTTGGAAGTAGCGGAAGTTAGAAAGATAGAAGTGCCTGCCAATGTAGTAGTAGGCAAGGTGGTTTCGTGTCAAAAACATCCCAACGCCGATAAACTGAATCTGTGTGAAGTGGACGTAGGAGACGAGAAACTCCAAATCGTATGCGGCGCCAAAAATGTGGTAGATGCCGAATATGTAGCCGTGGCAAAAGTGGGTGCGAAGCTCCCCGGCCTTACTATCAAACCTGCAAAACTACGCGGTGTAGAGAGCTTTGGGATGATATGCGCCGCCGATGAGATAGGTTTGCCAAAACTTGAAAACGGCATAATGAAGCTCGATAGCAGCATCGGAAAACTTGAGCTTGGGAAAGAGCTGCGCGAGTATGACGCATTCAACGATGAACTCATCGATATTGAGCTTACGGCCAATAGAGGGGATTGCCTCAGTATTTTGGGTATTGCTAGAGAGCTCACCGTAGCATTTGATAGACCTCTCAAGGAGGTGCGTGGCATCGAAGAAGAGGGTGTAAAGGTAGGCATAGGGCGCATACTTCAGTTTGATCCTGACAAGAATGTGGAAGCAAATCTCATCTATAAGGCTTTCGAAAAGGAAAATTTTGCTAATCCACTACTGGTTCGATTGCGTGTAGGGCTTGCTGGGGAGAATTTTGCAAATGAGGCTGAAACGCTTGCATTTTATATCACCCACTCCACAGGCGTTTTGATGCGCATATACGGTTATCGATTTTTCGAGCAGGATGGTGCCAAAATTAGCATCAAACACGATCTCTATGACGAGGTGTACGGTAAAGAGCGTGCCAGTGTGGTCGGTGTTGTGCAGTTCGATGTTTCTAAACCGCAGCCTGATGAGAGGATTTTCGTTCTTGAAGCGAGCTTTGTGGAGCCCGAATCTATAAGCAAAAAAATGTATGAAAAGCCGCTCGAAAGTGATTGGGCTTATTACCGTGCAAGCCGCGGGAGCGACCCTCGTGTGCAGCTTGGAATCGACTTTGCAAAATATCTCTTGCACGGTCTGTATGGAGCGAAAATCTACTCCGGAAAACATGAGCACACGCAAGATTTCCAACAAGAAGCGATAAAAGTCGATTTTGCCGAGCTCAATGCGCTCATAGGGTATGTCATCGACAAAAACGAAATTGTAGAAATCCTCAAAAAGCTGGGATTTACGATACTTAACATCAACGAAGACTCCTTTAGCGTCACCGCACCTTCTTATCGCCACGATATTTTCAATATCCAAGATGTGGCAGAAGAGATAGTGCGCGTTTTCGGTATAGATAATATTGCAGCCAAGCCACTGGTATTTGCCGAAGCAAATCGCATCAATGATGCTTATAACGATTTCCAAAAGGCAAAGCAGCTGCGCCAAAGAGCCGTAGCTTGCGGCTATTTTGAGAGTGTAAGTTATGTATTTACACAAAGGGAATGGCTAGAGCGTTTGCAGCTTCCAGTCGTCGATAAAAAACTCGACCTTATAAATCCCATAACCAATGAGCTCGATACGCTGCGCACATCACTGGTACCGAATCTTTTGCAACAGACTATCAACAACATCAAAAACGGCAAAAGAAGCGTCAAGCTTTTTGAAATAGGCACTATTTTTGACCAAGAGCGCAATGAAAAGCAATCGATGGTGCTTATCTACAGCGGCTGGGCAAAACAGGATAGTATCCTCAATCACGGCAAGCCCCAGGAAGTGCATTTTGCCCAAATGGCTACGGATTTGGGCGAGATTTTCGGTGCAGTGGAATTTGTCAATACCGAAGCGACAAACGCCCTGATGCATCCGTATCAATCTGCATTCATCATTCAAAGAGGTCAGACGATAGGAAAAGTGTACAAGCTCCATACCAAACTCCAAGAAGAGCTAGAACTCCCCGCTACCTACATCGCCGAGATCGAGTATGACAAGGTGGATGTGAGCTATCCTAAGGCGAAGGGCTACTCGATCTATCAGCGGGCTATGCGTGATCTCAGTATCCTTGTGGATAAGAATCTAAGTTATCAGAAGATAAAAGAGGCACTCCAAGACCTACCAGATGTAATTAAAGAGTTTTATGTGGTAGATATCTACGAAGATGAGAAATTGGGCGAGCAAAAGAGTGTCACTCTGCGCTTTGCGGTGCAGTCGGATACGAAGACTCTGAGTGAGGAGGAGATTGCACAGGTAATGGAGCAGATTTTGGCACGACTCCAAGAGAAAGTGGGCGCGAAACTGCGATGAGATATCTGGAAGTACGTAGTATTGCCAATCCTTTTGATATCACGATAGATACCATAGCGGCAGACAAATCGATATCACATAGAGCCGCGATGTTTTCACTGCTGAGCGATAGGCCCTCCCATATCCGCAATTTTCTTGAAGCTGAAGATACCCTCAACTCTTTGGCGATTGTGGGTAAACTTGGGGCTACCATCGAAAAGAAAAACAACGACATCACAATCACCCCTCCGGTAGCTATCCAAGAACCAAACGATATACTCGATTGCGGCAATAGCGGAACGGGGATGCGCCTTTTTTGCGGATTGCTCGCGGGAGTGGAGGGATTTTTCGTCCTCACGGGAGACAAGTATCTTAGAAATCGCCCTATGGCACGCGTGGCCAAGCCTTTGCGTACCGTCGGAGCCAAGATAGACGGTCGCGAAGAGGGGAATAAGGCTCCCCTGGCGATACGAGGAAACAGAGAGCTCGAAGCGTTTATGTACGAAAGTCCTATCGCCTCGGCGCAAGTAAAAAGTGCAATGATTTTGGCAGCTTTACGAGCTAAAGGAAAATGTGAATATACAGAACCGCATCTGAGTCGTGACCATACTGAACGTATGCTGCGAGGTATGGGGGCGCAGATAGTATCGAAAATCGATAAAGAAGTGCGCATTTTTATCGAACCGCTCAAAAAACCGCTCGAGCCATTGGAAATTACGATTCCGGCCGACCCGTCAAGCGCCTTTTTCTTCGCTGTGGCGGCAGCTATCATCCCGGGGGCACGCGTGCGTCTGGTGGATGTGACGCTCAATCCAACGAGGATCGAGGCATATAGAGTGTTAGAGCGTATGGGCGCATATGTGGAACTGGTGCAAAAAGAGGATCGCTATGAACCTATCGGCGATATCATCGTGGAAGGTAGAGCGCTTCGTGC
>WGBB01000179.1 GCA_015494505.1 Nitratiruptor sp.
ACAGGTTACGATATGCTCAAACACTTCCACGAGTTTTCCGCAGACAATCTCGGTGCTTTGGGGCTTGGATTTATCACGGCATTTTTCGTAGCGCTTGCGGTAATTCGCTGGTTTTTGGATTTTATCAAACGACACACTTTCATCCCCTTCGGGATCTATCGTATCATTGTAGGAATAGTTTTTTTGGTGTGGGTGCTGTAGAGGTTCGCCCCGCCGGGGGCGGAGGATTTAGAGGGCTGCTTTGGCTTTTTCTACGATTTTAGCGAAGCTTTCTGGTTCATTCATAGCCATATCTGCCAAGATTTTTCTATCGAGCTCGATGCCCGCCTTTTTGAGTCCGTGGATAAAGCGTGAATAGCTGATGTCGTTGAGGCGGCAAGCAGCGTTGATACGCGTAATCCAAAGCTTTCTAAAATCTCTCTTTTTCTGTTTTCTATCGCGATATGCGTAGACGAGGCTTCTTTCGAGTTGCTCTTTCGCTTTTCTAAAGTGCTTGCGTCTTCCGCTATAAAAGCCTTTTGCGAGTTTCAGGATCTTTTTGTGTCTTCTTCTTCTCACTACTCCGGTTTTTACTCTCATTTTCTTCTCCCTTTACCTTTTTTGTTTTTGTAGGTGCCGCTTCGTGCGGACTTGACCCGTATGGGTGGAGTTTCTATCTTAGTATGTAGATATCAACTCGATAACGCGTACTTCGTCCACTCTGCTCACATAATGTGGTGCGCGGAGTTGGCGTTTGCGTTTAGGACTCTTTTTGGTCAAGATGTGGCTTCGAAAAGCGCTTCCTCTTTTGATTTTGTTTTTGGTCTTTTTGAAACGCTTCGCAGCCCCTCTATGCGTCTTCATCTTTGGCATGGCTACTCCCTTTGCGTATTTTAAGGACGTAATTGTAGCAAATGTAGGTTGAAGATAAAATTAACGTGGGACATTAGACATTGGATATTGGACATTGGGGAGAGCCAATGTCCAACTACAAACTATTTTTTCTTATCCTCTTTTTTCGGCACGACGAGCATATTGATGTAGCGTCCCTCTTGGTGGGGTTTCTTCTCCACCACGCCGATATCTTCGATGAGAGGAATCACGCGCTCGAGCACCTCTACGCCGGCTTCGGGATGCGCCATTTCACGTCCGCGCAAGAAGACGCGAAATTTCACGTGCTTACCTTTTTCTAAAAACTCGCGCGCGTGCTTGACCTTGTAGTCGATGTCGTTTTGTGCGATTTTGACGGAGAGTTTGATCTCTTTGACTTCGATTTTGGACTGCTTCTTCTTGGCCTCTTTTTTCTTTTTTTCCTGCTGGTATTTGAACTTCCCGTAGTCCATTATCTTACAGACGGGGGGATTTGCATTGGGGGCGATGAGGACAAGGTCGAGGCCCTTCTCTTCGGCGAGCGCCAAAGCTTCGTCACGACTGATGATACCGTACTGCGTACCATCGTCACCCACACAGCGGACTTCCGGTGCTCGTATCTCTTCGTTCAGGAGCACTTCGTCTTTTCTTTTCCTACTCAAAAGCGTACCTCACTGAGTTTCTCCTTGATTTTAGTAAAAAATTCCTCTTCACTGAGATTATACTGTATTTTTTCTCTTCTATCTCTTATAGCGAGGCTGCGCGCCTCCACCTCTTTATCGCCAATGATGGCTACCATAGGCACTTTTTGCTTCTCGGCGTTGCGGATGCGTTTGTTGAGGCTATCTTTAGAATCGTAAATTTCGCTATCTACGCCCATTTCGGCAAGCTTACCGGCAAGCTCTTTGGCATAGGCCACGTGGTCTTGGCCGATAGGGACGAAAATCACCTGGGTGGGCGCTATGAAGAATGGAAACTCTCCCGCGTAGTGCTCGGTGAGAATCCCGATAAAGCGCTCGAAGGAGCCGAGGATCGCTCTATGGATCATTACGGGGCGCTTGGCTTCGTTATCGCTATCGGTAAATTCTAATTCGAAGCGCTCAGGAAGGTTGAAATCCACCTGGATCGTGCCGCATTGCCACTTGCGGCCGATGGCATCGGTGATCTTGATGTCGATCTTGGGACCGTAAAAGGCACCGCCACCCTCGTCAATGCCGTATTTGTGGCCGTTTTCGTCGAGAGCCTCTTTGAGAGCGTTTGTGGCGATCTCCCAGATCTCATCGCTGCCTATCGCCTTGTCGGGCTTGGTGGATATCTCCATCTCATACGAAAAATCGAAGCTGCGCATGATCTCATCCACAAAACCCAGCACCTCGATGACGATATCTTTGATCTGATCGGGCTTACAGAAGATATGTGCGTCGTCTTGGGTAAATTCGCGCACCCTAAAGAGCCCATGGAGCACACCGCTCTTTTCGTGGCGATGCACCACACCGTACTCGAAGAGCTTGAGGGGTAGCTCACGGTAGCTGCGCTTTTTGGATTTGTAGATCATGATATGGCCCACGCAGTTCATGGGCTTGATACCGTACTCCACGCACGACTCTTTGCGACTCTCGTCGTCGCAGATTTCGGTAAAGTACATGTTTTCTTTGTAGTTTTGGTAATGGCCGCTCTTTTTCCATAGCTCGGATTTGAGGATCTCGGGTCCTCGCACAGGCTCGTAGCCGCGCTTGCGGTGCGCCGTAAAGAGCAGCTGCTCCAGTTTCGAGCGCAGTCGCGCCCCCTTGGGCAGCCAGATGGGCAATCCCGCTCCCACTTCCTCGCTAAACATAAAGAGCTCTAATTCGTTGCCGAGCTTCCTGTGGTCGCGCTTTTTGGCTTCTTCGAGCATCGTAAGGTACTCTTTGAGAGCCTGCTTGTCGGCAAAGGCCACACCGTAGATGCGTGTGAGCATCTCGCGCGACTCATCCCCGCCCAGATAGGCGCCCGCTACGCGCGTAAGTTTAAAGTTTTTGAGATATTTGGTATTGGGCACGTGGGGTCCGCGACACAGGTCTTCGAAATCGCCCTGTTTATAGATAGAGACGGTGTCGCTGGGGATCGATTTGAGGACCTCTTGTTTGAGGTCGTCATCTTTGAACTTCTCGATCGCTTCGGCTTTAGGGATCTCGTAGCGCTCGATGGGGAGTTTGCGCTTGGCGATCTCGGCCATCTTCTTTTCGATTTTTTTCAGATCCTCTTCGCCGATCTTTTCGCCTACGCGAAAGTCGTAGTAAAATCCCTCATCCACCACGGGACCCACGAAAAATTTGGCATCCGGATAGAGCTCTTTGATAGCTTGGGCCATGAGGTGTGCCGTGGAGTGGCGGATGACTTCGAGTGCTTCGGGAGTGTTTTCGGGATAGATTTTTTTGGCAGATTCTATATCGATGTTTTTGGCTTGTGCGGTTTGCAGGTCTATTATTTCGTTATCTTTTTTTATCGCGATCGGTTCCAAATAGCTCCTTTATCATGGTGGTCGCGAGAGGATTCGAACCTCTGACCACTACGATGTCAACGTAGTGCTCTACCCCTGAGCTACGCGACCGGCGATGTAATTTTAGCTATTTTTTTCTAAAATGTAAATAGAGCAACCCCGCAATCGCAAAATCGATCATCACATCGGCGAAGTTAAAGACTGCAAAATTGAATCCACAATGCCAGTAGACATAGTCTATCACGCCGCCGAAGCGAAATCTATCATAGAGGTTGCCAAAGGCTGCGCCAAAGAGGATGCCAAGAAGCAAAGGGTGCCTATCCAAAAGGCGCTCGCGCGCCACATAAACAAA
>WGBB01000180.1 GCA_015494505.1 Nitratiruptor sp.
GGTTTTGTTCGATGGTGCCAAGTCCGCACTGCCGCCCACAAACCCCGGCAAAGCTTTTGCGATGGCATTGAGGATTTTGCCGTTGCTCTCGCGTGTAGCCACCATATTTCCCGGCTCGAACTGGGGCCACTCGATGCTTTCGAAATCGGGATTTTCGAGGCGTGCAAGCATCTCGTTTTGCTCTTTGTAGGGGGATTCTGTGATGAGCTTTTTCCATTCGCGCTCGGCCAACTCCCCTTTTTCTACTGCGCAGCGAAAGCGCGCCAATACATCTTCTGGCACATAGAAGTGCTTATCTGGCGAAAAGCCCGCTTTTTCTTTGGCACAGCGTATATCCTCTTCGCCCAGGGGCGCACCGTGGGAGTGCGGATCGCCCTCATAATGGCAGCTCCCTTTGGCGATGGTGGTATGGGCGATGATGAGAACTGGTTTTTTGCGTTTTTGGGCCCAGCGGAGTGCCGCGTCGATATCTTCATAGTCATGGCCGTCAACTTCCGTTACGTCCCAGTTTTGGGCCTCAAAACGACGCTTCACATCTTCATTCCACGCAAGTGCCGTATCCCCTTCGATAGTAATGTGGTTGCTATCATAAATCATGATGAGATTGTCAAGCTCGAAACGTCCTGCAAGAGCACAAGCTTCATAGCTGATCCCCTCTTCCAAATCCCCGTCTCCGCAAAGACAGTAGACATTGTGATCGATGATTTTCGTAGTCTCCGTATTGAGCAGATGTGCCGCGTATTTTGCAGCCATCGCCATACCCACGGCATTGGCTACTCCCTGACCGAGAGGGCCGGTAGTTATCTCTACACCGGGAGTATGACCATACTCGGGGTGACCGGGGGTTTTGGAACCGAACTGGCGAAACTCTTTGAGATCTTCGAGGCTCACATCATAGCCCCACAGATACAACAGCGAATAGATAAGCCCCGTTGCATGCCCGCCGCTAAAGACGAGGCGGTCGCGGTTGAGCCATTTTGGATTTTTGGGGTTGTGGCGCAGATGCTGCGAAAGCACCACCGCTACGTCCGCAAGGCCCAGGACTACTCCGGGGTGGCCGCTGTTGGCCTTTTGGATCATGTCAAGCCCAAGAAATCTGATGGTATCTGCCATCTTTTTGAGCATTTTGGTTTCCATACGCTATTCCTTATGTCTTGTGATATAGTGTGCTAAAAGCGTGCGCAGTTCATCTGCTACGTCGCTATCCATAGAATCTAGCATCTCTTGGATATCTTTTGCCAGTTCGTCGGCTTGCGCTATGGCGCCTTCGAGTCCCAAGAGATTGACAAAGGAGTTCTTCGCTTCGTCGTTTTGCGTCGTTTTGCCTGCTTCTTCACTACTTTTGGTAGCATCGATAATGTCGTCTTGGATCTGAAACAAAAGCCCCAGCTTGATGCCAAAATCGTAGAGCTGCTCTTGCTCCGCTTCACTCATCACTGCGATGATCGCTCCCATCTTGAGGCTGGCCGCGATCAGTTTGGCCGTTTTATTGATATGAAGGATGCGCAGCTTTTCCAATGGCAGCTTTTGGTTTTCGAAATAGCAATCAAGTATCTGCCCATGCACCATGCCGTATATCCCGCCGTTGTATGCGAGCTCGCGCGCAAGGGCGTTTCTGACGTCGCTATGCAGGGCTGCCGTGGCGATGAGATAGAAGGCGTGGGTATTGAGTGCATCCCCCACCAGTACGGCCGTAAGCTCGTCGAATTTTTTATGCAGTGTCGCATTGCCGCGGCGCAGATCCGCATCATCCATCACGGGCAGATCGTCGTGAATGAGTGAATAGGTATGGAGCATCTCCACCGCCAGAGCCGGACGCATAGCAGAAGGTACTAAAAGCGGATTTTTGGCTTTGACGACGCTTAGCAGCAACAGAGGTCGAAATCGCTTGCCGCCGGCACGGAGCATATACTGGAGCGCCTCTTGGTAATAAGGGTGAAAAGTTTCAAGAGTAGGGAGATTTTTTTGCAGATAGGACTCAAACTCATCAAGGAGCTGCATCAGCTATTTCCAAACATTGATGGATTCATAAGATTGAGAGCCAGATTGCGCTTATCCTCTTCCACCATTTTGAGCACGTCGTTGATAGCGCTTATGAGAAGGATTTGAAGCGACTCCTTCTCTTCGAGGAGCGAATCGTCTATCTCGATATCGATGATTTCGCCTTTACCGTTGGCTGTGACTTTGATAAGACCGCCGCCGCTTTTGGCCGTGAAGGTCTTCTTCTCTGCCTCTTCTTGGAGCTTCTTGGCCTTTTCTTGCATCTCTTCGAAAACTTTGCCAAGCTCCCCGAGATTGAGTTTGTCAAACATCGCTACCCTTACATTTCGTTCAGGATTTCGTCGATATTGTTGTTTTCATCCACGAGCACGATGGTAGGTTCATACTCGGCGAGCTCCTCTTGGGTGTACTGCGCGTAGGCTACGATGATGACTTTATCACCCGGATGCGCTTTGCGAGCTGCTGCGCCGTTGAGGCAGATTTCGCGCTTGCCCCGCTCACCTTTGATGACGTAGGTTTGGAAGCGCTCTCCGTTGTTGATGTTGAGCACATCCACTTTTTGACCCACACGCAGCTTCGCTGCCTCCATGAGCTCTTCGTCGATGGTGATGGAGCCGACGTAGTTGAGGTTGGCGTCCGTCACCGTCGCGCGATGGATTTTGCTATACAGCATTTCGATTAGCATCTATTATGCTCCACCTGCCATTTTGATGACATCTGCGATACTCATAGGCTCATCCCAGTACTCTTTAGGGATGAGATACTCTTCTACAGGAGTACCGCCGATGATATGCTCTTCTATTATTCTATCAATTTTTTCCTTAGTCAACCCCACATACATATGATGACCAGGCTCCACAAGCATCACAGGGCCCAGTTGACAGCGATTGAGACACCCCGTGCGTACCGGTTGGACTGCTGCGATAATGCCCTTTTCCATCAATTTTTGCGCCATATACTGAAAAAGTTGTTGGCTTTCAGGGTTGTTTTGGCTCACGCAGCTTGGCTTTGGAAATCCCGGAGGTGCGGACTGTTCGCATTTGAAGATGTAGAATGTCGGTTGAGGAATACCCATGATAACTCCTTTAATTCATACTAAATTTGTCCGAATTGTAACAAGAAATTCTTAATGCTACTTTGATGTGCAGATGTGAAAACATACTTCAAGCTCTCTTTAAAAGTGATTCGACGCATGCACGATCGCTAAAGGGGACTTTCTCCCCTCCTATTTCGATGTACTCTTCGTCCCCTTTGCCAAGAATCAAGAGAATCTCATCCTCTTGCAGCTCTGAAAGCGCCCTTGCGATAGCCTTGGCACGATCAATCTCCTCTATCACAGGTGTGCCGTTTGCGATACCTTGGCGGATATCTGCGATGATCTGTTTTGGGTCTTCCGAGCGGGGATTGTCGCTAGTCAGATAGATGCGTTTGCAAAATTTCGCGGCCGCTTGACCCATCAAAGGCCTCTTAGAGCGATCCCGATCGCCGCCGGCGCCAAAGAGCGCTACGATGTTTTTGCCCGGGAAAGACTCGAAAACCTTTTGCATCCCGTCAGGCGTGTGGGCAAAATCGATGACGATGAGCGGCTCGTAGCTCACTATCTCCATGCGCCCTCGCACGCCGCCGAAATCTTCCACCGCCTCGGCTATCTTTGATAGAGGCTGATTGGTCAGCATATGCACGGCACCCATAGCGGCCGTGATGTTATAGAGATTGAAAAGCCCCACGAGCGGCGAATGAAAATCGACAGTCTCCGAGCCAAACTGCAAAAGCGCACTGATGCCCTGCTCCATCGAATAGGCAGCGATTTTATAGGTAGCCATCTCTTCGATGGCGTAGGTGCGCAAATTTTTGGGATTGAAGCGGATGTAGGGGTCCTCTTTGTTGATGAGTTTGGGCGTTTCGTCAGCGAAAAATGCGCTCTTTACGGCCGCATAATTTTGCATACTTTTGTGATAGTCCAGATGGTCTTGGGAGAGATTGGTAAAGACTTTGAGGGCGAAGCGCAGCCCTTCGATGCGCTCCTGGGCGATGGCGTGGGAGCTCACCTCCATGACAAAGTGCGAAGCCCCACGCTTTTTGGCTTGAAAGAGATGGTAGATCGTCTCGCCGATGGGAGGTGTGGTGTGGCTCTTTTTGCCGACCTTTTCATCGGCGACGAAAAAGCCGCGTGTGCCTTGCAGCGCAGCGGGGTAGCCCAGATCATTGAGCAGCGAGTAGATCGCCGCTGCCGTCGTTGTCTTGCCGTTGGTTCCCGTGATGCCTACGATCTGCATATCGGTTAGCCCCAGCTTTTTTAGAAGCTCTTCGGAGCGCAGCGTATTTTGGGGAAGCGTATCGATATACTTCTCGTTTTGGCGCGTCAGCAAGAAATAGTCAGCACTGCCCAATTCTTGAGTATTGTCCGTTACCGTGAAACTACCGAAATCGTAGATCATGCTTTTGTGCTTTGGAGTCTATCGAGTAGTTCACTCAGACGTTTGTCGGCCGGATAGAGCTTCGTGGCATCTTCGATGTAGCTATAAACCATATCGGTATAGCCCGATTCGATAAGTTGATCGATAAAATCGAAAAAATCGCTCTTTTTGGTAATGATGACTTTCGTGCTAAACATGATATCTTCGAAGGCTCTTTTAAAACTGCCGCGCTCCTGGACGATACGTTTGAAATCGGCGTAGCTGATGCCTTCCGTAGCTATGGGAGACTGCTCAATTTGTAGTTCATTGAGGCTGTTTTGTGCAACATCAAGAGTCTGTATCATAGCAATAATTCGTTTATAAGGTTCCGGCTCACCCTCTTCTTTGAGCACCAAGAAAAAGTCATAGAGTGCCGCTGCTTCTTCTTCATCTTCGCTAACTAAATCACAGAGCATAGCACCCATCTGTGCTTCTAGGTTTTCGGGGTCTTTGCGCAAAATTGCCAAGAAAATATCAAGTGCCTCTTGATAGCGGCGCTCCATAAAGAGGTGGCCAGCCTCTTCGAGCATCTTACGTATGCTCATTGATTGTTTTCTCCTTCGTACTGCATAGCAATATCTTCCCATTTGTCTTCATATCCTGGAGGAATGTTGATTACTTCGATATCGGGATGAATCTTGATTTTGAGCTGACGCTCCACACCGTATTTGAGTGTATTACCCGATGCACTGCATCCTACGCATGCACCACCGAGTTGAACGAAGACTTTGCCGTTGCGTACGCCCAAAAGCTTAATATCACCGCCATCGAGGGCGATCATAGGGCGAATCTCTTCGATTATTTTCTCTACGGCCGGCTTGAGATCTTCGTCGGTAAACGGGAAGTTCATAGGGTTCCTTTACAATGTTTGGAGGAATATAATTTATTTTCGGTTAAAAGAAGATAAAATTTAGAGGTTACAGGGGCATATGCCCCTATGAAGAATTATACGAATTCGATGAATGCCATTGGCGCTGCATCACCACGGCGAATGCGCGTTTTGATGATACGAGTATATCCGCCGTTGCGCTCTTTATATTTGGGAGCTATTTCATTGACGAGTTTTTTCGTCGCTTCTTTGTCTTGCAAGTATGCAAAAACGGCTCTATGGGCGTTAAAGTCGCCTTTGCGTGCACGCGTAATAAGTTTTTCAATGAAACTGCGCAATGTCTTGGCTTTCGCTTCTGTTGTTTCCACTTTTTCGTTCATAATGAGAGCTATAGCCAAGTTTTTTAAAAGCGCTTTTCTATGAGAGCTAGTGCGGCTCAGTTTTCTGTATCCGTGTCTATGTCTCATGCATTATCCTTTTTTAGGCTTTCTATTTTTTGGAGAATCGCCTCTCGTTCAGTATCGCTCAGATTTGCAGAGTCGACTCCCAACTCTGCGAGTTTTTCCTCAATCTCATCAAGAGATTTTTTTCCAAGGTTTTTGATAGCTTTGAGCTCTTTTTTATCCATCAAAAGAAGCTCGCCTACAAATCGTACACCGGCTTTTTCGAGACTATTATAGCTACGCGCGCTAAGATTGAGCATATCAAGCGGCTCGAAGTAGATTTTCTCTTGGGCTTTTGCACTCGCTGCAGAAGCACTCTCTACGACGCTAAGGTCGGTATCGAAAATGGCCATTTGGCTTTTGAGCACATTCATAGCCATAGTGAGTGCTTCGAGAGGATCTATCTGGCCGTCCGTTTCTATATCAAAAACGATTTTTTCATAGTTAGGATTGTCTTCGACCAGAACATTTTCTATCTCATAAACCGCTTTTTTAACGGGAGTAAAGAATGCATCGAGTGCGATGAAGCCCTCATCGAGCTCATCTCGAATAAGTTCGCTCGGTACGTAGCCGATCCCTTTTTTGATGATGAGTGTAAAGTTTAGCTTCGCATCTTCATTGAGGGTCGCTAAGAAATTCTCAGGTGTAACGACATCAAGGATTTCGTTAGCTAAGTCGCTACCTTGTAGCTCTTTAGGACCTTCAAAGCTATACTCGAC
>WGBB01000181.1 GCA_015494505.1 Nitratiruptor sp.
AGTATTACGGTGATTGTTTGCAAGCATATAGTGCCGGAAGTCGTCCATCTGGACGCGTCAATCCCAATGCCAAGAAGCTTTTGGAAAAGGAGGGTGCTTGGAGAGAGGAGTACCACTCCAAGAGCATCGATGAGGTGCAAAAAGAGGGGCCTTTCGATCTGGTGGTGACGGTGTGCGATAGCGCCAAGGAGTCGTGTCCGGTATTTCCCGGTGCTAGAAACATCCATGTCGGTTTCGAAGATCCAGACGGCAAAGAGTACGAAGCCTTCGAGGCGCTGGCACAGCAGATGAAGGAGCGTCTTTTCCCTGTAATCGAACGGGAGCTGTGTAGATGACGGCAGCCGCGATATTTCTTGTTACTCTCGTTCTTATCATCTGGCAGCCGCGAGGGCTCAAAATCGGTACCACTGCCGTGCTGGGTGCGATGGCGAGTTTAGCGCTTGGCGTAGTGAGCTGGCAAGATGTCCTCACGGTTACCGGTATCGTCTGGGATGCGACGTTGGCTTTCATCGGCATTATCATCCTTTCGATGGTGCTCGATGAGATAGGTTTTTTCGAGTGGGCGGCGCTGAAGATGGCAAAGCTTAGCGGCGGTAGCGGCAAAAAGATGTTCGTCTATTCATTGCTTCTTGGTGCTGTGGTGGCGGCATTTTTCGCAAACGACGGCGCTGCGCTGATTCTCACACCTATAATCCTCTCGAAGATGCGGATTTTAAAGCTTGACGACAAGGCGATTTTCGCATTCGTGATGGCGGGCGGGTTCATAGGCGATAGTGCCTCCAATCCCTTCGTCATCTCCAACCTCACCAATATCGTTACTGCCGACTATTTCCATATCGGCTTTTGGGAGTATGCACGCCATATGTTCTTGCCAAATATGCTCAGCATCATAGCTTCCATCGTCGTGCTCTACCTCTACTTTCGCCGCACTATTCCAGCGAGGGTAGATGTGAGCCTTTTGAAAAATCCCGACGAGGTCATTAAAAATCGCAGACTCTTTGCGCTCAGCTGGTTCTTTTTGGGGCTGCTGCTTGTGGGCTACTTCGTAGGCGATATCTACCATATTCCCGTCTCCATCTTTGCGTTGGGCGGGGCTCTGCTATTCTTGGCAATTGCTGCACGTCACAAAGCCGTTAAACCCTGGATGACCATCAAAATCGCTCCTTGGCAGGTGGTTTGGTTTAGTATCGGGCTCTACATCGTGGTCTTCGGGCTCAAAAACGCGGGGCTCACGCACTATCTGGCTCATCTCATCGCTTCCTGGCAAGATTCGCACATCCAAAGCGTCTACGGCACGGGATTTTTGGCTGCTATCTTGAGTGCGGTTATGAACAATATGCCTACCGTCATGGTGATGGATTTGGCCATAGACCATGTGGGTGCCACGCACTTGGCGTACGCCAATATCTTAGGGTGCAACTTGGGGCCGAAAATGACGCCGATAGGCTCGCTGGCGACGCTGCTGTGGCTCCATGTACTGGCCAATAAGGGCGTGAAAATAGGGTGGGGAGAGTATATGAAAGTTGGCTTAATCGTCACGCCACCCGTACTGGCAATTTCACTTTTAGGTTTGGTGTAATATAATTTGAAAAAACTCCTTGAGCAAAAGTGAGTAGCCTATGAAGCCAAACTTCACCCACCTGCACCTGCACACCGAATACTCGCTGCTCGATGGCGCCAACAAGATAAAGGCGCTCGCCAAAAAGGCCAAAGAGCTCGGAATGAGCGCCGTGGCGATGACGGACCACGGCAATATGTTTGGCGCCATCGACTTTTACAAAACTATGAAAGCAGAAGGTCTCAAGCCTATCATCGGGCTGGAGGCTTATCTGCACAACTCCGATGACTTGGGCGACAAATCGACGCGCCAGCGCTTCCATCTGTGCCTCTTTGCCAAAAACGAGACGGGGTATAAGAACTTGATGTATCTTAGCTCCATGAGCTACATCAAGGGTTTTTACTACTATCCGCGTATCAATAAAAAGCTTTTGGCAGAGCACTCCGAGGGGCTCATCTGTACCAGTGCTTGCTTGCAGGGTGAAGTGAACTGGCATCTCAATACCAACGAGCGCAATCTCAAATTCGGCGCCAAGGGTTACGAAGAGGCCAAGAAAGTGGCGCTGTGGTACAAGGAGATTTTCGGTGACGATTTTTACCTGGAGCTAATGCGCCACGGCATCGGCGATCAGCAGGCGATCGA
>WGBB01000182.1 GCA_015494505.1 Nitratiruptor sp.
AGCTCTCAAAGGCTACAAAGCAGGTACGAGAAACATTCACGGAATGGGTGCTTTGATGAAAGGTCAAGTAGCAAGCCTCAGCGATGCTGACATCGAAGCGCTCGCAGACTACATCTCTAAACTCAAGTAAGCTTCGGGGCCTTCGGCCCCAAATAGATGGAAAAGATACTCCATAATCCCGCGCTTCCTCAAATAGCCGTCTGGATAGCGTTACCCATCCTTATCGGCGTACTTTGGTATCTTCTGGATAGACAAAATAGACGCGATTAATTTGGCATCACGCGCCTGTCCTTGCGACGCTCTTCGAGCTCTTTTTTCTTTTTCTCCATCATTACGGCGTCTTTAAGCTCCTCCTCACCATCAAAACGCGCTCCATCAAGAAACTTGCCCGTATCTTCAAACTGCCCGGTTTTGAGCCCCCAAATGAGCGCAAAAAGCCCGAAGGCTCCCAACAGCGTGGAGATAAATATCATCATCCCGATCACCCAAGCATCCATCGAACCCCCTTGATACGAAAACTATTGCCTACCACCGTAAGTGAACTTAGCGACATAGCAAGTGCCGCAAAGAGTGGATTGACGTAGCCCATCACAGCTAAAGGCACGGCTACGACGTTGTAGAGCAGCGAAAGCGCTAGATTTTCTTTTACGGCGCGAAAGACGCGCCTGCTAATCACTATCGCTTCATAGAGTTTGATTGGCCGCTCATCGAGTAGCACCACATCACTGACGCTCAGCGCTATATCCGCACCCTCACCCATCGCGATTCCGATATCGCTGCAAGCTAGCGCTATGGCATCGTTGATACCGTCTCCCGCCATTATAACCACTCTTTGGTCTTTGTGCAACGACTCGACAAAAGCGCTCTTATCTTGCGGCAGGAGTTTGGCTTTGTAGTTCTCGATGCCTACCTGCTTGGCCACTTTGGCCGCCACTTTTTCATTGTCGCCCGTAAGCATCCACACATCAATACCAAGCTCCTTGATTTTACCGATGGCATACGCCGCCCCTTCGCGTATCTCGTCAGCGAGTTCGTAGATGGCACACAGCTTCCCATCGATCGCCACGGCAAAGAGGGAATTGTCACCCTTATAGTCGATAGCGATCCCCTTTTCTTGCAAAAAAGCGGCATTGCCGGCTACCACCTGCTTGCCATCCACCGTCGCTTCGATCCCTTTGGCTTTGATCTCTTTGAGATTTTCTACTTCGAACGTTCTATCGCATCCATTAGCTTTGCAGAACTCCCACACGCCGCGGCTGATGGGGTGGTTGGAGTGCTCGGTGAGGCTGTAAACGATATTTTCGTCAAAATCGCACAGTCTCTCGACGCCCACCACACTCGGCTTGCCTTTGGTGATCGTCCCCGTTTTATCCAGCACCAGCGTATCGGCTTTTGCCGTCGTCTCAAGAAAACTCGCTTCCTTAAAAAGTATCCCCCGTTTGAGCGCTTCACCCAGCCCCACCAGCGTGGCCATCGGCGTGGCCAGCCCCAATGCACAGGGACAGGCTATGACGATGACGCTCACGGCGATGATGAGCGCTTTTTCAAAGTCGTGCACATACCAGTACCAGCCTGCAAATGCCAAGAGAGCGATGCTTAAAATAACCAGGCTAAAGTAGCCGCTAATCTGATTGGCCAGCTGCTCGAGGCGCGGCTTTTTGGTGATGGCATCCTCAAGAAGCGTGGCGATATTGGAGATGAGCGAAGTGCCGGCCTCTTTGGTGGCTTCGTAGCGCACCACCCCATCGAGGCATATGGAGCCGCTAAGTACCTCATCGCCCACACGTTTATAGACCGGCTCGCTCTCACCTGTCAGGCTGCTTTCATCGAAGCTCGCTTCACCGCTTTTGACGATACCGTCTATCACCACCTTTTCACCCGGATGCAGCTCGATGATATCGCCCACCATCACGTTCTCTACGCTCACCAGCGCCTTGGAGCCATCCTTGATCACCGTCACTTCCGTAGGCAAAGACCCGAGAATCGAATCCACGGTATCGACTGCTTGCTTTTTGCTCAGCACCTCCAAGTATTTGCCCACCAGCACGAAGGTGATGATCATCGTCACCGAATCGAAGTAAACCTCGCCCGTGCGCGTCACCATCGCATAGATCGAGTAGATGTATGTCAGCGTCGCACCGGTGGCGACCAAAAAGTCCATATTGATAAAGCGGTTTTTGAGCCCATAGTATGCACCGCGAAAAAAGACCCAGCCGCTATAAAAAAGCGTAGGGGTCGCAAGGGCGAATTCTGCGATATTGAGGATGTTTTTGATATCGCTGCGCATTCCGGTAAAAAAACCCACATACTGCGCGATGGCGATCCACATAATGTTCATCGTGGCAAACACCGCCACGAGAATGCGTGCATAGTAGTCACGGCGCTGCTTGGCGGCGCGCTCCTCTTGGAGCGCCGGGTCGTAAGGATAGGCGTTGTAACCGATGGAGCGGATC
>WGBB01000183.1 GCA_015494505.1 Nitratiruptor sp.
TCCTCCAAAACGACCTGCAGGTGGACTTGCGCAGTGTCGAGGATGAGAGCTACGGCTCGGCGCTCAACTACTTCACAGGCTCCAAGGCCCACAATATAGAGCTGCGCAAAATCGCCATCGAGCTTGGTTACAAGCTCAACGAGTATGGCCTCTTCAAAGTCGAGGAGCGCATAGCAGGCAAGACGGAAGAGGAGGTGTATGAGGCTCTGGGTCTTTGCTACATCGAGCCCGAGCTTCGCGAAAACCGCGGTGAGATCGAAGCCTGCAAAGCCGGCAAACTTCCCAAGCTCATAGAGCGCAAAGATATCCGCGGCGATCTGCATATGCATACGGTCTATAGCGACGGCAAGCACACCATCGAAGAGATGGCAAAAGCCGCCAAGGAGATGGGGTATGAGTACATTGCCATCACGGACCACTCCAAGCGCCTCACCGTAGCCAAAGGGCTCGATGAAAAACGCGTGCTCCAGCAGTTCGAGGAGATCGATCGCCTCAACGAAAAGATCGATGGCATCACGATTCTCAAAGGGATGGAGGTGGATATCCTCGAAGATGGCACGCTCGATATGAGCGACGAGATTTTGGCCCAGATGGATGTGGTGCTGGGTGCCGTGCACTATAAATTCAACCTCCCCAAAGAGAAGCAGACGGCGCGCGTGCTAAGAGCGATGGACAATAAGTATCTCAATATCATCGCACACCCCACGGGACGGATGATCAATATGCGCGAGCCCATCGCGCTGGATATGGTCAAGATTCTCGAACACGCCAAGGAGTGCGGCGTGGTGATGGAGATAAACTCTCAGCCAGATCGTCTGGACCTGAATGACATCCACGCCAAGATGGCTAAAGAACTCGGCGTCAAGATGGCCATCAACACCGACTCGCACAATATCTTTTCGCTCTACTACATCGAATACGGCATTAATCAGGCGCGCCGCGGCTGGTGTGAAAAAGAAGATATCATCAACACGCTGCCGCTTGGCAAGCTCAAAAAGATTCTCAAAAGGTAAAGAATGTATAGCTATCCTTTCAAACTCGAAACGCCTTTCGTGGCGGTGGATGGGATTATCAAGGTCTTTGACGGCAAGCGCTTTTTGGGCATCGTATTGATCGAGCGCAAAAACGCGCCCCACGGGATGGCGCTGCCGGGAGGCTTCGTGGAGATAGGCGAGAGCGTCGAAGATGCGCTGGTGCGAGAGATGCGTGAAGAGACGAGCCTTGAGGTGCAGGATATTCGGCTTTTTGGTGTCTATAGCGACCCTGAGCGCGATCCGCGCTTCCATACTGTCTCTATCACTTTTGAATGTATTGCTCAGGGTATGCCGAAGGGTGCGGACGATGCGAAGGTGGCGCACATCGTACCCCTCGAAGAGATCCCTTGGAATCGTCTGGTGTTTGACCACGCCAAAATCTTGCAAGATTTCGTGCGGGGAAAATAAGATCTATTCACGCTAAGAAAAAATTTTGCTACTATTTTTAAAGAGGCGAAGGGTTAAGATGCGCTTTTATGAAATAAAGATCGAACTATTGCTAAGTGTGCCGCTTCATTTCCAAAAATCCCTCGAACCGCTCTCCAAGCTGATTGCCTCAGCGCTCATGCGCTCGCCACTGCAAGAGCTGCATCTAAAAAGAGGCGGCTTCAAGCATTATGTACTGAGTAATTTGATGAAAACTACACAGAGCAAAATCTATCCAAAAGGCGAAAACTTTTTCTTCACCCGTACGCCAAACAAACAGTTGGCTCTTACCCTTGCCGATACACTGTTAGGATATGAAGATAAGCTCTTCCAGATACGCAACGTGCAGCTTAAAGAGGCTCGCGTCCAATATATCTCTTCGCTCCTTACGCTCAATCCTTGTGTCATGAGTTTTACGCATGAAGGAAGAGTGCGCAACTGGACCCTCGATGAGGATGGAGATATTCTCTTTTTGCAAAAAGCGTTGCACAATAACTTAGTGAAAAAATATGAAGACTTCTTTAACCAACGATTAGAAACGAAGGAGAACTTCATCGAGTTTTTCGAGCTCAAAAACCAAAAGTCGATCGTGATGCACTACAAAGGCGGCAAGATTTTTGGCAACAAGTGCTACATCGTTCCTAAAAGCGATGAAGCAAGTCAAAAGCTAGCCTTTATGGCGTTAGCCGATGGGTTAGGGGAGAAAAATAGTCTCGGTTTTGGATTTTGCAAAGGATTTGGGAAATGGTAGCCGATATTATCGAGAGTCTCAAAAACCGGCATGTCGATTTTCAAAAAGCGATCATCGATAATTACCAGCTCAAAGACGGCCTCTATGTGCGCACAGGCCAAAAGGGAGTGGAGTATTTCATCTACAAAAAGCCAAGAGGCGAGGATGTATCTAAAGAGATAGGACTAAAAGATTTAGAGGGAAATATCAGAGCGAATGAATATAAATGGTTTGCAAGAAGAGACTATGTGAGTGTCTATCTCAATTCCAACAAAGCGCTCGATCCACCAAAAAAGAAGATCCATAACAACAACTATCTCACACTTTTTGTCAAAGCAAAAGAGTTCACGCCAGACAACAAA
>WGBB01000184.1 GCA_015494505.1 Nitratiruptor sp.
CACCGTTATCGGCAAAGAAGGTGTGGTCATCTCCACTATCGAGCATCTTATGAGCGCCGTGTATAGTTACGGTATCGACAACCTCAACATCATTCTCGACAACGACGAAGTCCCCATTATGGACGGGAGTGCAGCCAGCTACTGCATGCTGCTCGATGAAGCGGGTATAGTAGAGCAGAACGCTCCCAAAAAAGTGCTTCGCATAAAAAGAGATGTAGAAGTGCGCGAGGGCGAAAAGTTTGTGCGATTGAGCCCGAGCCGAGAGTTTGCACTCGATTTTACCATCAGATTCGACCATCCCGTTATAGCCACGCAGCAGCGACGATTTGTTTTTAGCACCAAGGCCTATTTACAAGAGATTGCAAAAGCGAGGACATTCGGCTTTTTACACGAGGTGCAGTATCTCCGTTCCATCGGTCTAGCACGAGGCGGAAGTCTCGATAATGCGATCGTGCTTGACGATAAAAAGATTCTCAATCCCGAAGGGCTGCGCTATGAAGATGAGTTTGTGCGTCACAAGATACTCGACGCTATAGGAGACCTCTCTTTGCTCGGTATGCCCATCATGGGAGCATATGAAGCTTTTGCCGGCAGCCATCATCTCAATCACCTGCTCACACTCAAGCTCTTAGAGAGCTCTGAAAATTACGAAATCCTCGAAGCCAAGTCCGAGACATTGCAAGGAATCGCTATTGGAGCGGCATACGCCAAAGAGTGAGGTGGATGTCGTCCTGGTAGCTCTCGCTACGCCTATCTTGGTGGGAATCTACAAAGAGGGAGAGCTGGTTCATACCATCACATCCGAGGAAAAAACAAGCGAAGCCCTGCCACTTATTTTTCAGGATATCCTCGGGCGCTACACTATCCGCACCGTCTATTTTGCCAGAGGTCCCGGCAGTTTTATGTCCATCAAACTGGTCTACATCTTTTTACGCACTCTTCAAATAGCACAAGGCATAACCCTCAAGGCTTGCGACGCTTTTGCTTTTAATGGAGGTGCTCCCATAAAAGCTACGGGAAATCTTTTTTTTGTCAAAGAAAATGGTAAAATTGTGACCAAAATAGTGCGCGACGCCAAGATTCAAGAGTTTCGTCTGCCTCGTAGGCTCGAAGAGCTTTCTTGCGAAGAGGAGGTGTCGCCGCTGTATATCCTACCGGCAGTAAAGGCGTAGATTTGGAAATCAGTGTTCCTGCAACCAGTGCCAATCTCGGACCCGGTTTCGATACTCTCGGTGTGGCGCTGGATTTGCGCAATGTGGTCAAAATAAAACGCAGCAAGTTTTTCAGTATCTCTATCAAGGGAGAAGGGGCCAATAACGTCCGTCTCAAGGGCAACAATCTCTTCATCTCTATTTTCAACGAAAACTACCGTAAACTCAGGGGTTTCGACAAGAAAGAGAAATTCCGTTTCACCTTCTATAACAAAATCCCCCTTTCGCGAGGACTTGGCAGCAGCTCTGCCGTGATAGTGAGTGCCATCGCCGCAGCCTACGCCATGGCGGAAGTAGCGATAACTAAGGAGAAGCTACTCAATCTTGCTCTAACCTATGAGCACCATCCCGATAACATCACTCCGGCGGTGATGGGAGGCTTCAACGTTGCAGCTGTGGAAAATAAGAGGGTCTATAGCCTCAAAAAAGAGATGCCCGATTCCGTGCAGGCAGTGGTTGTAGTGCCCAATAAACCGATATCCACGGCATACTCGCGCACCAAGTTGCCAAAACGTTTCTCAACGGCCGACGTGGTATACAACCTCTCGCGCAGCTCTTTGCTTACGGCCGCAATTTTTAGCGAAGCATGGGATATGCTACGCATCGCCTCAAAAGATAGGATGCACCAAGATGTGAGGATGCGGGGCCTTCCCGAACTTTTTAATTTACAAAAATTGGCTTTAGAAAACGGCGCGCTGATGAGCACACTCTCAGGAAGCGGCTCGACGTTTTTTAATATGGTGTACAAAGATGATGCCAAGAGGCTCGCTGCCAAACTCAAAGAGAGGTTTGGCAAATTCCAGGTGATGGTGCTCGATTTTGACAATGCCGGCTTGACGGTCAGCGAGTAGTGGCACCTTTGCGAAAAATTTTGATATAATTAGCCTCAATGTCAAAGCCGGTGAGAATGTGCATCAACTGCAAAGGTAGATTTCATCAAGACGAGCTCCATAGGTTCCAATGTGTTGCAAGAACAATCAGGCACTTTAGCGGTGTGGGACGGAGCTTTTATATCTGCAGCACCTGTTTGGAGGATAGCAAACTCGCAAAAAGTCTCGCACGCATCTGCAAACAAGACCCCGCCTCGGCTTTGAAAATGTTAAAGGAGATTGTAGAGAATGGATAAAGTGCGCATCCATGAGATAGCTAGTGAGCTTGGACTCAAAAGCAAAGATGTATTAGAAAAAGCCAAAGAGCTTGGGCTCAAAGTCAAGACACCCTCAAGCGGTGTGACCTTTGAAGAGGCCGAAAAACTGACAGAATACATCATGAGTGGTGCATCTGCAGCGACCGAAACACCTAAAGAAGAGCCCAAAAAAGCGAAGGTGGAGAAAAAGAGCGAATCGAAAGAGGAAAAAGAGGCTGCTGAGGTTCAAAAAGAGGAACAAAAAGAGGCAGCAGAAACGAAAGCCCAAGAGCAAAAGAGCCAAGAAAAACCTGCAAGCGAGCTCAAAGAGGTCAAGGAGTCCCTCACTCCTCCGGGGCTACGCAAGCGCAAGGGGCTCGTAATAGTCAAGAAGAAGAAAAAAGAGCAACAGCCCAAGAAAGAAGAAACTACTACACAACAGACTCCTGCTACGATGGAGGGTGAAGGCGTAGAGCTCAAGCGCAAGCCTAAAAAAGCTAAAAAGACTCCTGCGCCTGCGAAAAAACAGGAGGGTAAAAAGATAGAGATCCTTGAAGATAGGGAGCTCAGCGACGTGAGTTTGGAGCTGGAAGAGGATGTAGTAGTGCTTCCGGATTTTAGTGAAGAGCTCAATAAAGTCGAGGAAGAGGAAAAGCCGCAGCCTACGAAGAAAAAAGAGCAAAAGAAAGTCCAAGTGACGCGCAAGAGCTTTACAGTAGAGCAGCGCACAGGTATTAGCCGTGGCGGCAAAAAGAAAAAACGCAAGAAAAAAGAGGCGAAATCAACACAAGAGGTCCAAGTGGTAGAGATTCCGGAAGAGGTACGTGTCTACGAGTTTGCCGAGAAAGCAGGCAAAAGTGTTGCAGAAGTTATCAAGGTGCTCTTTGGGCTAGGAATGATGGTGACCAAAAACGACTTTTTGGATAAAGAGACCCTTGAAATCCTTGCCGAAGAGTTTGGACTCGAGATTAAGATTAAAAACGTCCTCGAAGAGCTCGATTATGTCAAAGTCTACGACAGCGTCGAGGACGACTATCTCGAAGAGCGCCCACCCGTCATCACTATCATGGGGCACGTGGACCATGGGAAAACGTCGCTGCTCGATTATATCCGTAATTCACGCATCGCCGAGCGTGAAGCAGGCGGTATCACGCAGCATATCGGTGCCTATATGGTCGAAAAAGACGGCAAGAAGATTAC
>WGBB01000185.1 GCA_015494505.1 Nitratiruptor sp.
CTATGACGATATCGAGCTGACGGACACCATCGTGTTGTGGGGTTCCAATATGGCGGAGATGCACCCCATTCCTTGGGCACGCTGTACCGACCGTAAACTCTCCAACCCCGACAAAGTTAAAGTGGTGGTTCTTTCGACCTATACGCACCGCAGCTGTGACCTGGCAGACGATGTAATCATTTTCAAACCGAATACCGACCTAGCTATCTGGAATTACATCGCGCGCAGCATCGTCTACGATCACCCCGATGCGATCGACTGGAACTTCGTCAAAGAGTACTGCGTGTTCGCCACCGGATATCCCGACATCGGCTATGGTATGCGCAATCCGAAACACGCAGAAAAACTGGGATATAGCAAAAAAGAGATGGAGACCGTGTGGCATCAAGACCACAAAAAGCTCTCCGAAGCAGAGAAGAAAGCCCTCGCGCCCTTTGGCTACGGCAATACCGACGTGATGAAGATGAAACACGCCAAAGCGGCCGGTAAGCACTGGGCGATTAGCTTCGAAGAGTTCAAAAAATCTCTCGAGCCATACACACTTGACTACGTAGCCCAAGTGGCAAAAGGCGATCCCGATGAGAGCCTCGAGAGCTTTAAAGCCAAACTCAAAAGACTCAAAGACCTCTATGTGGAAAAAGGCCGCAAAGTCGTGAGCTTCTGGACGATGGGTATGAACCAGCACACCAGAGGTACGTGGGATAACGAGCTGAGCTACGTAGTCCACTTCCTCTTGGGTAAACAAGCACTACCAGGAAATGGTGCGTTTAGTCTCACCGGTCAGCCAAGTGCATGTGGTACCGCTCGCGAGGTGGGAACGTTCGCACACAGACTCCCTGCCGATATGGTGGTCTTCAATCCAAAACATAGAGCCATCAGTGAGAAAATCTGGAAGCTTCCAAAAGGAACGCTCAATCCAAAAGTTGGTAGCCATATCGTAAAAATCATGCGCGACCTCGAAGACGGCAAGATTAAATTTGCTTGGGTACAAGTATGTAACCCATGGCAAGATACCGCAAACGCCAACCACTGGATCAAAGCCGCGCGTACGATGGACAACTTCATCGTCGTCAGCGACAGCTATCCGGGTATCAGTGCGAAAGTGGCGGATCTGATCCTTCCAAGCGCGATGATTTATGAAAAATGGGGTGCATACGGAAACGCAGAGCGCCGCACGCAGCACTGGAGACAGCAAGTCACACCGGTAGGCGATGCGATGCCCGATATCTGGCAATACACAGAGTTTGCAAAACGCTTCAAACTCAAAGAGGTATGGAAAGAGTGGAAGCTACCTGACGGCACCGTGCTGCCAAACGTTCTGGATGAAGCTAAAAAAATGGGCTACAGCCCTGACGATACGCTCTTTGACGTGCTCTTTGCCAACGACTACTACCGTAGCTTCAAGTGGCCTGATCCTATCGGTGAAGGATTTGAAAACACCGAAGCGGCAGGCGATAAGCGCAACGTCATAGGAGCAGACGGCAAACCTTGGAAAGGGTATGGATTCTTCATCCAAAAGGCGCTTTGGGAAGAGTATCGCAAGTTCGGTGCCGGACGGGGTCACGACTATGCGCCGTTCGATGTCTATCATAAAGTCCGCGGTCTGCGCTGGCCGGTGGTCAACGGCAAAGACACGCCATGGCGTTTCAACGTCAACTACGACCCATACGCCAAACGCGAAAAAGAGCTTGGCCATGTCAAAGGAGAATTTGCATTTTACGGTCACGCGCTCAAAACGATTCCACAAGGAACGCTCACCGGACCGGACAAATCTAAACCGAAAATCCATCTGCCAAACAAAGCCAAAATCTTCGCTCGTCCATACATGGAGCCACCGGAAGTGCCTGATAAAGAGTATGACACATGGCTCTGTACGGGACGTGTGCTTGAGCATTGGCACAGCGGTACCATGACGATGCGCGTACCTGAGCTCTATCGCGCGGTACCTGAAGCCTTATGTTACATGCACCCCGAAGATGCGAAAAAACGTGGCGTCAAACGTGGTGATCTCGTATGGGTAGAAAGCCGCCGGGGCAAAGTCAAAGCGCGTGTTGAGACGAGAGGTCGTAACCGACCGCCAAGAGGTCTCGTGTTCGTACCATGGTTCGACGAGCGTGTCTATATCAACAAGGTCACTCTCGATGCGACATGTCCTATCTCTAAACAGACCGACTACAAAAAATGTGCGGTCAAAATCTATAAGGCCTAACTTTTAGGGGAGGGGACGATGGACAAAAATCGCCGCGCCTTCTTGGTTTCGATGGCGCAAAATATCGCGATAGCCGCCACGGGCGGCATCGTCTGGAGCGCTTTCGTGGACGAGGCGAAAGCCTCCGAGCTTTTGCTGCGTCCACCCGGTGCTCGCAAAGAGAATGAATTTATCAAGATGTGTATCAAATGCGGGCTCTGCGTGGAAGCTTGCCCGTACGATACGCTGATGCTGGCCAAACCGGGAGACCACAAGCCTCTCGGAACGCCATACTATATCCCAAGGGATGTGCCCTGCTATATGTGCGACGACATCCCTTGTGTGCCTGCTTGCCCCACGGGAGCACTCGATATAGAGAGTGTCACGAGGGAGCAAGATGGCAAAAGGGTCTTTGACATCACGATGATGCGTATGGGTGTGGCGATAGTGGATATCAAAGACTGTATCGCCTACTGGGGGATACAGTGTGATGCTTGCTATCGTGCTTGCCCGCTATTGGATAAAGCCATATATATGGAGATGCGCCGCAACACTCGCACAGGCAAGCATGCTAAGCTCCTACCTGTGGTCGATCCGGATTACTGCACGGGATGCGGGCTGTGTGAGCATGCGTGTGTGACCGAAAAAGCTGCGATACGCGTGCTTCCACGCGAAGTGGCATTGGGCAAAGTGGGCAGCCACTACGTCAAAGGATGGCAAAAAAGCGATGAAGCACGGCTAAGAGGCAGCAAGGGGATCCAGACAACTGTAACGCCAAGAAGCAAAAAGAGTGCTATAGAGTCGCTCAACGAAGGGATCGATTTTGAGTAGAATCTACGACAAATACCGATTCTTGATCCTCAGACGCCTGGTACAGATCACCATCTTGGTGCTCTATATGGGCGCCAACTACTATGGATGGAAGATTTTGCAAGGCAATCTCAGCTCTTCGCTCTTTCTTGGCAAGATCCCCCTCGCCGATCCCTATGCCGTGCTTCAAATCTTCGCGACCGGAGCGCTTTTGGCTACCGATGTGCTCATCGGCGCGGCGATTATAGCCATCTTTTACGCCCTCATAGGAGGACGTGCCTTTTGTAGCTGGGTCTGTCCTATCAATATGGTTACGGACCTTGCGAATTACTTGCGTCGCAAGTGGAAGCTTGACAAGTTCGAAAAAAAGTGGTGGGCGAGCCGCAACATCCGCTACTGGGTGCTGGGGCTGAGCTTCATTTTAAGTTTCTTGCTGGGTACCGCGGCTTTTGAGATGGTAAGTCCCATCTCGATGATGCACCGAGGCCTCGTCTTTGGGATGGGCTTTGGTTGGGCTGCGGTGCTTGCGATCTTTCTTTTCGATCTATTCGTGCTCAAAAACGGTTGGTGCGGGCATGTCTGTCCGCTAGGAGGTTTCTATGCGATTATCGGTCGCTACAACCTCTTTCGCGTCCGTCACAATCAGCCAAATTGCACGCTCTGTATGAAGTGCAAGGAGGTTTGTCCCGAAAAAGAGGTGCTCTACATGATAGGCAAAAAGAGCCAAATCGTGGATATGGGAGAGTGCACGCTCTGTGGCAGATGTGTGGAAGTGTGTGACGATGACGCACTGAACTTTAGCATCCGCGACTTTGTCAAAAAAGGAGAGGACAATGTATCTTAAAAAACTGATTGGAATGTCTGCGGCGGTCGCACTGCTTTTTGCAGCCGGATGCGCCGCAGCTAACTCTGGCAATGTGGTTACCGAAGACCAGCTAAGTTACGGAAGCAAGGGTACGCCACCGAAAGTGGAATACTCTAAAGCCGCTCCCGGTACATCAAAACGCTTGCCTAGAAGCTATGAAAATGCTCCACCGCTCATTCCTCACAGCATCGATGGGCTCGTGCCTATTACGCTCAAAAACAACGCCTGCTTGGGCTGCCATATGCCAAGCGTTGCCAAGAGCATGGGCGCAACTCCAATGCCGCCTACACACTTCAAAGACTTCTTCTTCGCTACCAAGAAGAAGCTTATCAAGCAAAAACTCTATGAAGATGTTATAGCGTATAAAGCAAGACTTACATTAATGGCGAAAAAGGAGGATATCGCGCCGCAACGCTATAACTGCGTGCAGTGTCACGTGCCGCAGGCGAATGCGAAACCACTCGTCGCGAATACGTTCAAACCCGATTTTCGTGACCCAAGCGCAAAACACCATTCCAAACTGTACAAAAACCTCATGGAAGGCGTGAAGTAGTGGAGAGGCGTGAGTTTTTTGCGCAACTGCTTGCACCCAAGAGGCCAAAGGAGGAAGTGCGTTTCCCCTTTGCGCCCTACTACAAAGATGAGGCCGATTTCGAAAAGTGCAAGGGGTGCGAGGCCAAACCTTGCGTAACGGCGTGTGAAGAGAGTATCATCGTCATCCAAGACGAGAAGCCGGTATTGGATTTTTCGAAATCGGGCTGCACCTTTTGCGACGCATGTGCCGAGGCGTGCGAAATGGGTGTGCTAGAGAAAGAGTTCAAGCGCACATTGCCCAGACTGACTATCGATATGCTTGGGTGCCTTGCGTGGCAAAAGACGATTTGCAGTATGTGCAAGGATGTCTGCCTCGATAGCGCTATTCGCTTTACGGGGCTTTTCAATCCCGAAATTACAGATGATTGCACGGGGTGCGGCTTTTGTGTGGGTGTCTGTCCGACCGGAGCGATCAAGATAGGGGGAGCGGCGTGAAGCTGATACTCGCGCTTTTTATTACGATGGTTGCGCTTTTGGGAGCGGATCTGCGTCCTTTGCAGCAAACAAAGATCGAAGGCGCCGTGCTGGATATGGCGCTGGATGGCCAGAAGATCTATGTAGCCACAGATGCCGGTAGCGTGGTAATTCTGTCTCAAGACCTCAAGCCTTTGCAAACCATCAAAGTGCGCAAAATAAAAGATTTTATGGGCACGCTCAATGACGCCGACATATACAGCGTCGATGTGCTGGATGGCAAGATCCTCTACCTGGCGCAAGCCGAGGAGGGATACGCAGAACTTTTCGTATACGAGAATAACACCAGTACAAAAGTGCTGGACAAATCGGCGATGCTCTACGCAAAAGCTGCGAAATTTGTGGACGAGGATCGTGCCATCATAG
>WGBB01000186.1 GCA_015494505.1 Nitratiruptor sp.
CTTGCGCCGCACAATTTTTCACATATCAATAAAGTATGCCAAGCGGCGCATGGCGGAGATAGGATAGTGCTGCGCGGCGGTATCTACAAGGAAGTGCCGCGGCGTATTCACTGTCAGGGAGAAAAGGGAAGCTATCTAACGATTACGAGCTTCAAGGATGAAAAACCTATCATTACGAAGGGAATTCGCCTCAAAGGCGCGTGGCTGAGAATCGAGGGGCTCGCTTTTGAGGGCAATAGCGATACGCTCGGCTACGATGAGGTGATACGCCACTGGTGGCGACCCACGAAGGCGATGAGAAATTTCGGCCTTTTTGTGCAGGGACACCACATCCTCATCCATAACAATGTCTTCGGTCACTTTCCCGCTTATGGCCTCAAGATCACGGGCAAGAGCGACTACATTACCATAGAGCACAACATCATCTACGACAATGCCTGGTGGAGCACCGGTGGTACGGGTGGACTTGTCATCAAAAACATTCACCAAATCGATGCGAAGCGCACCAAGAAGATACAAGTGGTGCGCAATCTCTTTTTTGGCAACGAGAGCCGCATCATCTCACGTGTCTTCGCCAAAGGTTTCGCCACAATGGTGATCGACGAGGGGGAGAGCTTTTTGATCCAAGAGCGCGACGACGCAGCCAAACATGGGGCGAAGCGGGGACACTACGATGGTATTTATGAAGTGCGCGGCAATCTGATACTCTTCAACGGCAAAGGGTCGAGCATCAATAAGGCAGAGAACGTCCAGCTCGTAGCCAACGACCTCTACTGCAACGGCACCACTGCCACGAGTCCCCAAGCTGCCGGCATACGCGTCAACAAAGAGTCACGCCGCATCGCCGTGAGGGACAACGCGGTGCAGACCTGCGGTGAGGGCATAGCCTACAGCATCAAGGCAAAAGAGGCGAGGCTGCATAACAACTACGCCAAAAGCGCAGTGAGGATTCCTATGCAGGGAGTCATATACGTAGAGCGGCTCTACCGCGATCCGGCGCATCTCGATTTTTCCAATCCCCACTTTGGCCAAAGAGCCAACGAGCTCTTGGCAAGTTTCGCACCGCTACTACGGCGCTACGCTATCACCGTAGCTCCCACCCACTACCGCGTCGATTTGCAAAAGCAGATCGAAGATATCGTGCGCTACGTGCCGCGCACACCCGCCACACGCATCGAACGCTTCGAAGATCGCATCGAGATACACAATATCGACAATCGCGGTATCAAAGGATTGGGTAGCGATTTCATCTTGCGGCTCAAACGCTCAAAGGCTTTGCAACTTAGGTAGCAGAGCCTATGAAAACTGCGTGCTATAATAGTAATAACAAAAGCTAAAGGAGGCAGCCATGGCAAAACTGACTGAATTCGAACAAAACGTGGCACAAAGAATCAAAGAGCAGATCGCGCTCAACAAAGAGAAACCGGAACTGGGTAACGTGGATCTGGAAAAGGCGATGGAGCTACTTAAAGAAGCAGGAGCTATCTTGCTCGATGTGCGCCCGCCTGCCAAAGTAAACGGCGAAAACGCAGAAGAGGCGGATATCCCAGATAGCTACTACACACCCTATCCTGAGTTTACGGAGTATCTCGATATCTTGCCCGAAGACAAGACCACGCCTATCATTACGGCATGTCTCAAAGGTCTTTTTGCCAGCCGCGTCAAAGCCTATCTCGAGCTGCTGGGTTACGAAAACGTCTACGTCTTTACCGGCAACATCGAAGACTGGATCGCCGCGCACAAAGCGCATACCGGTGCGATCTAAGATAGTTTTTGTCTGCTGCGCCCTGCTTTTGGCGGGGTGCCAGCAAAAGGTCTACAAAAAAATCTATCATAAGCCTTCCCATCCCATCACTTGCCTTCGCCTGGAGGCCAAAAATCCCATCACCGCTTTTATGCTCAAAAAAGAGTATCCATTTAGCACCTCTTGTCCCTTTCGTCTGCGTACCCTCTCCCACTATGTCACCACCTGCACCAGCGCCAAAGCAAAGGCTCTCGGCACGGACTTCGACGGGTATCTGCGCTTGGAGCTCTATGAGGGGAATAGGCTGCTCTATCGCAACCAGCAGGATTTCAAAGGGTGTCTGCGCCAAAACATCGTCCACACCCTCTTTCGGGCACTGCGCCGCGATATGAACTTTTAAGCTTTTTGGTTATATAATAGCAAATATAACGAAAGGGATCGGTATGGAGATAGGCGCGCATCTCTTTATAAACCAAAAAAATAAGGGTTTTTTGGGTCGCGGACGTGTGGAGTTGCTAAGGAAGATAGACGAGCTTGGCTCCATCTCCAAAGCGGCAAAAGCCCTGGGAATGAGCTATAAAAAGGCGTGGGACAATATCGATGCGATGAACAGTGTGGCCCAAAAGCCCATCGTCGAGACCAAGACAGGCGGTCGCGGCGGCGGCGGTGCGCGCCTGACACCTTATGCCAAAGAGCTGATACGACGCTACGAGGAGTTGGAGCGCCGCATCAACGAAGCGGCCAAATCAGAGCACCCCTCTTTGCAGCTTTCGGCGCGCAACCGCGTGCACGTGTGTATCAAAAAGATCAAGCGCAAAAACTTCGATGCCGTTGTGACGGGAGAATTCGAAGGCGGCAAGCTCAAAGCC
>WGBB01000187.1 GCA_015494505.1 Nitratiruptor sp.
CACCTACGTCTTTGACGATCTCAAGTGTCAGATCAAGTGCATAGAGACTAGCAAGGAGTGTAAAAAAGAGGATAAGTTTTCTCATAAAAACCCTTTGCAACTTTTTGAAAATTCTATCATAAAATGGTTACTCTTTTGCTTCAAAGAGCACCGTCATCGTCCTTTTTTGTTTCGGGTGTGGAAATTCTTTCATTTTCATCGCCTCCAAAAATTCTTCGAGTTCTTGATTGAAGATTTCATTTTGGGAGTACTGGAGAACTTTGTAGCTGAAATTACCGTAGCGATCTATAGTTATTTGCACAATAGCACGGTTGCCGGCACTCTCTTTAGAAGGAATCCAGTAACTATAGAGAATCTTGTAGACTTTTTGCAAATAGGGGTCCTGTTTGCCCTCCACACTTTTGATGGAGCGTTTCGATTTGGGCTCAAACTCTTTGAGTTTGAGCTTTTTGAGAAGCTCTTCGGCCTTCTTGCCCCCATGCCCTTTATATTTGCTAGGTGTTTCACTGCGCTTGGGTTTCGGTCTTTTAAGACTCTTTGTATCGAGTTTGGCAAAGAGGTTTTTTACGTTGCTGCTTCGTTGCTTCGGCGAGCTTGAGCCTCGTTTTTTCGGTTTGGGTGCGCTGCTCTTTTCTATTTTTTTGACAGGCACAACTTTTTGCGTCTTTTGGGGTGTTTCGATAAAAACATCGATGGCTTGGGCTTTTATCTCGATCCTTTGGGGTTTATGGAGATGGAAAAATTGGCCAAGAAACAAAAGTACCAAAAAAATATATACCAATAGCGCCAAAACAAAAGAAACGATATTAAAAAAGAGTCTATCCATTGGTAATGAGTGATACCTTCGAAAATCCGGCTTCCTTGATGGTTTTGAGAATAAACATCACGTCACCGTAACTAAGAGTTTTATCGGCACTGATGTAGACAGGCGTGTCGCGATTGATGTTTTGGGCATAGAGTATGAAGCTGTCGGCAAAATTTTTGAAATCAAACTTCTTCTTGCCGATATATATGATGCGCTGTGCCGTAATTTTGATATCGATGTTTTTCTGTTTTTTGTAAGTTTTTGTTTTGGAGCCTTGAGGAAGATTGATATCCTCTTGGTAGACGATAGCCGGCGTTGCCACCATCAAAATAGCCAAAAGTACGAGCATCACGTCCACAAGGGGCGTGATGTTGAGCTCCGGTTTTTCATCCCAATCAAACATCTATCGTCCAAGCAATAGGTCTATCTGCATCTTCACAAGCGACACGAGGTCAAAGGCTTTACGTTTGAGTACGAGATGGTAGGTGTAGGCAAAGATCGCTACAAAAATTCCCGCTGCCGTAGCGATGAGCGCTTCACCAATGGAAGCAGAAATGGTGGAGATACTCGCTTTTGTCGATCCCATTACATAAAAGGTCTCGAGGATAGAAACCACAGTCCCCAAGAGCCCTATAAAGGGGGATGTAGAGGCAGCGATAGAGAGGAATGTCAATCCCTTCGTACTCTCTTTGGTAACTTTAAAGGTACAAAACTCGGCTATCTCTTTCGAGGTACGGGCGGCGAGGCATTTGGAGATAAAGGAACTTGGTGCAGGCTTTTTATTGCCCATCTGGAGCGCATCGAGAGAGAAAGCTTCTCTACGCAATTGCATAGAAAGCAAGAAATATCGATAGAAAAAAATCCAATTTACAAGGATGAAGTACAACGATAGCACGCCGAGGACGGCTATCGTGATAAAATTTGCGTTATTGAGATAGCTCACAAGAAGGTCGAGCTGTTTCATCAAATCAACTTCGCAGCTTTTTCTATTCTCGCTTCCACCGCTCCTAGAAGCTGCTTCGATTCGCTGGACTCTTCGAGGAGCTTTTTCGCCTCTTCGAGTTTCTTGGCGATTTCGCTTTCGCTGGCACCGGCCAAAGGTACGGCACCCTCTACAAGTGCGACGGCTTTGTTCTCATCCACCTTCACGTGTCCCCAATTGATGACGATGGACTCTTTCTTGCCGTCGGTTTTTTCGATCTCGATGACTCCGGGTTTAAGCAAAGAAAGGAGAGCGGCGTGCTTGGGCAAAACGCCAAACTCACCCTCTTCTCCCGGAAACGTTACGCTCTTGACGTCGCCGTCGAATATCAGACCCTCAGGCGTAACGATTTCTAGTCTCAAAGTATCCATTTACTTCCTTTGCGAACGAAGCTACGCTTCGCTTATTTCGCTTTCGCTTTGAGTTTTTCCGCTTTTTCCAAAGCCTCGTCGATATTGCCCACCATATAGAATGCCGCTTCAGGAAGGTCGTCGTATTTACCTTCAAGAAGTCCTTTGAAGCCTTCGATAGTCTCTTGGAGTGTCACGTAGCGACCTGGGCTTCCCGTAAATACTTCGGCGACAAAGAATGGTTGAGAGAGGAATCTCTCGATCTTACGCGCACGTTCGACGATGAGTTTATCCTCTTCTGAAAGCTCATCCATACCCAAAATCGCGATGATGTCTTGGAGGTCTTTATATTTTTGCAGTACCGCTTGAACACCGCGAGCCACTTGGTAGTGCTCCTCGCCGACGATGTTAGGATCGAGCATACGTGAAGTAGAATCGAGCGGATCCACTGCAGGATAGATACCTTTTTCGGCGATACGTCTGTTAAGAACCGTCGTCGCATCAAGGTGCGCAAAAACTGACGCAGGAGCAGGGTCTGTCAAGTCGTCTGCAGGAACGTAGACTGCCTGGATAGAGGTGATAGACCCTTTTTTCGTAGAAGTAATACGCTCTTGGAGTTTACCCATTTCGCTAGCAAGCGTCGGCTGATATCCCACCGCAGATGGAATACGTCCAAGAAGAGCCGACATTTCGGCACCGGCCTGCGCATAACGGAAGATGTTGTCGATAAACATCAAAACGTCCAGACCCATCTCATCACGGAAATACTCCGCCATTGTAAGGCCTGTGAGGGCGATTCTGTTTCTTGCTCCAGGAGGCTCGTTCATCTGACCGTAGCACAGCGCAACTTTGTCCAAAACGTTGGACTCTTTCATTTCGTAGTAGAGGTCGTTTCCTTCACGCGTACGCTCACCGACCCCTGCAAAGACGGAATATCCGGAGTGCTTGAAGGCTACGTTGTGGATAAGCTCCATGATAATAACGGTTTTACCGACACCCGCACCGCCGAAAAGTCCGGTTTTACCACCTTTTTTATATGGTGCCAGAAGGTCGACTACTTTGATACCTGTCTCAAAAATCTCCTCTTTTGTGCTCTGCTCTTCAAATGGAGGTGCACTTCTGTGGATTGACCAGTATGTTTTTGCTTGGAGCGGCTCGCCTTCGTCGATAGTTTCGCCGATTACGTTAAAGATACGTCCCAGTACCTCTTCGCCTACGGGCACTTTAATCGGGCTGCCTGTCGCTTCTACCTCTTGCCCGCGCACGAGGCCGTCCGTCATGTCCATCGCAATCGTGCGCACACGATTGTCACCAAGATGCGCTGCTACTTCCAAAACAAGTCTTTTCTTCTTGCCGTCTACTTCGAGAGTGAGTTCGAGAGCTTCGTTGATTGCGGGAAGATAGTCTTCGAAGTCCACATCGACGACGGGACCCATAACCTGGATGATAGTTCCCTTTTTATTAGACATC
>WGBB01000188.1 GCA_015494505.1 Nitratiruptor sp.
AAAGAGTAGAGCACCACGGCCACCAGGCCAAAAGAGCGCAAAAAGAGTAAAATCTCCTTGCCAAAGACACTCCAAAAGGCTCTCATCGTAGCTCCTTGCGCAGCAAGTGTGTGCCCAAAACCATAAGCACAGCCCCATACAGAGCCAAAATCGCAAGATAGAGCACAGTTTTGTGGGATGCCAGCCCTTCGCCCACCAAGAAGGTGTCGTAGACGATGTGGTTGTAGTACATCACGGGAAAGAGGTGCGCTTCGATGGCAGAGGCTCCCTGCATCGAAGATATCGGCATCAAGATACCCGAATACAAAAATCCAGGAATCACCGTGATGATGACTGTCAGCACCACGGCCACGATCTGGCGGCGCGTGATGATGGAGACCAAGAGCCCGATGCCAAGGGAAACGAAAAGATAGAGCTCGCTGGCAAGCCAGTAGAGAGTGAAGCTGCCGCGAAAAGGCACCCCGAAGAGGTAGATAGCCCAAAGAAAGAGGATGAAGATATTGAGAGAGTGGAGCAAAAAGACCGGTGTGAGCTTGGCGATGAGAAATTCGGTCTTGCCGATGGGGGAGGCGTAAAAATTAAAAATGGTGCCAAGCTCCTTTTCCTTGACGATGAGCAGCGCTGCCAAGAGTGCCGGAGCTACCAGCAGGATAAGGCCGATGAGCCCCGGGACGATGGCGTTTTCGTCGCGCATCGCCTGATTGAAAAGGGTGCGCTGGTTGACGGTGATGAGGTTGCCATCAAAGCCTCTTTTTGCCAGCAATTTTTGTGCCAGGTGCAGGATTTCGCCCTCCACGTAGCTTTGCATCGTGAGTGCGCGCATCGGGTAGGCTCCGTCGATGAAGACGCCGATTTGCGCCTTTTGGTGCTTGAGGATGCGCTTTTGCAAGGATGCGGGGATGATGATGAGGATGTCGGCATCCCCTTTTTTGATAAGGCGCAGCGCCTCTTGCTCGCTCATCGTGCTGATGCGCGCATCGAAGTATTTGGTATGCTCCAGGGCATTGATGAGGTCCAGCGAGAGCTTGGAGTTGTCGTTATCGAGAATGATGGTGCGCGCGTGGGTTACTTCGAGGCGGATGCCGTATCCAAAGAGCAGCAAAATCATCGTAGGCAGGATGTAGACCAGATAGAGCATTTTGGTACGCGCCAAATCTTTGAACTCTTTGAGGATGTAGGCGCGAATCACTCCCGATCTCATCGCTCGTCCTTATAAAAGTGGATGAAGATATCCTCGAAACTCTTGGCCTTAGGGTAGGCGGCGTGGAGGTTGGCTGGGGTATCGTCTACGATTTTTTTGCCGCGCCGCAGCACCACCACGCGGTCGCAAAACTCCGCTTCGCTCATGTAGTGGGTGGTGATGAGGATAGAGATGTTCCACCTGTTTTTGAGCTCGTGCAAAAGCTTCCAAAACTGCGCTCTGGCAATGGTATCCACACCGCTTGTAGGCTCATCCAAAAAGAGCACTACCGGCTCGTGGAGGATGGCTACTGCCAGGCTGAAACGCTGGTTGATGCCAAGGGGGAGTTCTCTTGGGAAGCTATGCAGATACTTGGCAAAGCCCAGGCCTTCGGCGAGTTTGTGGATGCGCTTTTTGGCTTTGGCAAGCGGCAGTTGGTGCATATTGGCAAAGTAGAGCAGGTTTTCTAAGACTGTGAGGTCTTTATAGAGCGCGAATTTTTGGCTCATGTAGCCGATTTTGCTTTTGAGCAGGGTGCGATCTTCGTAGCTACGGATTCGCTTGCCCAGAAGATAGAGCTCCCCCTCGTCGATGGGGTAGAGTCCCAAAAGCATCTTGATAAAAGTAGTCTTGCCGGCTCCGTTGGCGCCTAAAAGCCCCAAAATCTCGCCGCGTCGCAGCTGCATGTCGATATGGTCGTCCGCTACGAAATCGCCGAAGCGCTTGGTGAGACCTTTGGCCTCCATCACCACGGGCGGGATATCGATGGGATTTTCTCTAGGAGCCACTGTGATGGGTGGCGGGATTTTACCTTTTTGCAAGGCGTTGACGAAAAAGAGGCTCTCGAGGCTCGGCTTTGTGTGTTTGCCTTGTAAAGCTTGCAGTGAGTAGGTACGTCCTCCGAAGGTGATGCACCCATCACAGGCCGTCTCTTCGTAGGTGTAGGGCCGCACCGAATCGATGAGCTCCTTGGCACTGCCGCGCGCGATGATGTGCCCCTCGTCAAAGAGCAAAATCGCATCCATCTTGCTCGCTTCGCTCATGTAGGCGGTGCTGAGAAGCGTGATGGAGTTGCGCTGGCGGCGATTGTCGTCGAGAATCTCCCACAGCTCCCTGCGACTCAGCGGATCCACACCTGTGGTGGGCTCATCGAGGATGAGCAGGTCCGGGCGATGGATGAGGGTGCAGATAAGCGAGAGTTTTTGCTGCATCCCGCCGCTGAGATTTTTGGCAAGCCTGCCTCCAAACTCCGCCAAGCCCGCCATCTCCAAAAGGCGCTGCCTGTAGCGACGATACTCCGCATCGCGCCTTAGGCCTCTGATGTCGCTAAAAAAGTCCAGATGCTCATCGACGCTTAGCTCATCATAGAGCACGAGACCGATGCCTTGGGGCATGAGGCCGATTTTGTCTTTAATGGGTTCGGCCTCTTTGGGAGAGTGGTAGGTGTACTTTTCGTAGGTGATGGCGCCTTCGAAGCGCACCACGCCGGCGATGGCGTGCATCAGCGAGCTCTTGCCGGCTCCATCCGCGCCGATAAAGCCGATGATTTGGCCATGCCGGGCCTCGAGGTTCGCATCTTCGATGGCGACGGTTTTGCCGTAGCGTACCGTAACGTCACTGACGTGGAGCATCTCTGTATCCTATGAAAAAAAGCAGCATTACGATGCTGCATCCCGCTATCGCTATCCAGAGTGCCGTCTGCATCCCGTAGTGGTGCCATATCCATCCCATCACCAGCGCTCCCAGCGAGGCGAAGAGTGCTACGCCTGCATAGAAGATTCCATAGAGGGTGCCCCGGTTTTTGGCATTTTGTGCGATATAGGCGCGGTTGGCGTTGAGAGAAAAGACGCTAAAGAGTCCCAAAAAGATAAAGGCGATGTAGGGATGCGCCAGATGCAAGGCTACTAATGCCGCGATGCCTGCGCCAAAGCCTGCAAGCAGGAGCGCTTTGTAGCCGAATCTATCGAAGGCCATGCCGCTGGCGTAGCTGGTGAGGGTCTGGGTGGCAGTGGAGAGGATGAAAAGCAAAGCGATGGCCGCTGTATCGACGCCCACCTCCTTGGCTGCTACGGCAAAGTAGGAGTCGCTAAAGAAAAAGAATAAAAACCCAAAGTAAAAAAGCAGCGTAGCGGCGGCGCGTTTGTCGTGGGAAGTGAAACGAAGAGCGCCGCGCTTTTTGGGAGGTGCATCCTGAACCAAAAAAACGAGGATAGCTAAGGCGATGAGGCCCGGGATGAGCGTGGCGAAAAAGAGCAGGCGAATCGTCTCTTCGCTCTGGGAGATTTGATGCAGCACAAAGAAAAGCAGCAAAGACCCGCCCAACTCTCCTGCGATATCGAGGGTTTTGTGCAGGCCAAATCCTCTGCCGACTTTTACGGCATAGGCGCTGATGAGAGCATCTTTGGGGGCGCTGCGCACCGCTTTGCCGAAGCGCTCCAAAGCACGCAGGGCAGCTACGCTTTGCCAAGAGTGTGCGAAACCCAAAAGCGGCTTGGAGAATGCCGAGAGCGCGTAGCCCGCGACCACGATAGGCTTGACGATGGCAAATCTATCGCTGATATAGCCGCTGGCGATGCGAAAGATATAGGAGACGAA
>WGBB01000189.1 GCA_015494505.1 Nitratiruptor sp.
CCCGGATATGCAACGGTCGATAAAACCTGTTGCACCTTTTCATTTGTTAGCATCTATGCTCCTTTAGCGAAGTAATTCGGATAGATTTTATCCTATTTATCTTTAAGGAAGATTAAGAAAAATAGCAGAACTCATTAAGTAATTGTAGAAATGAGCATCACAAATCGAGCGAATGCTTTGCGATTGCAATGTACAAGGCGTAATAGCTTTTGCTAAAAAAGCGTGCCAAACCAGAAAGCCACTCGCGTCGTTCGCACTTTTAATACGCCTTATGCAAAAACCATCTAGCGAGTTATTGCGACTCGCTTAAGCGAGAGTTGATGATGCTCGTATTTATTGCGTGCAAGAGCACAGAGCCTCAGGCTCCATGCTCTTCGAGGATGGTCTGGGTGATTTTGTAGCTACAAAATTTGGGGCCGCACATGGAGCAAAATTCTGCCTCTTTAAACACATCTTGCGGCAGGGTCTCGTCGTGGTATTCGCGAGCTCGGTCAGGGTCGAGAGCCAGCTCGAACTGCTTGTTCCAGTCAAACTGATAGCGCGCATCGCTCATGGCATCATCCACATCACGCGCCCCCTTGCGCCCTCTGGCGATATCGGCCGCGTGCGCTGCAATCTTGTAGGCGATGATACCCTGGCGCACGTCCTCGGCGTTTGGCAGACCTAAGTGCTCTTTTGGCGTGACATAGCAGAGCATGCTCGCCCCATACCATCCCGCCATCGCCGCACCGATGGCGCTGGCCAGGTGGTCGTAGCCTGCAGCGATGTCGGTAACCAGTGGACCCAATACATAAAAAGGTGCTTCGTGGCAGTAGTCGCGCTCTATCTTGATATTGCGCTCTATCTGGTTCATAGGCACGTGGCCGGGACCTTCGATCATCACTTGCACATCTTTATCCCAGGCTTTGAGGGTAAGCTCGCCCAGCACTTTGAGCTCTTCGAGCTGCGCATCGTCACTGGCATCTGCCAGACACCCCGGACGCAAACTGTCACCTAATGAGAGGCTCACATCATATTCGCGACAAATCTCTAAGATATCGTCAAATGCGGTGTAGAAGGGATTCTCTTTATGGTAATGCATCATCCACGCAGCCATGAGGCTTCCGCCGCGGCTAACAATCCCCATCTTGCGCTTGGCCACAAGCGGCATGAAGCGCAGCAAAAATCCCGCATGGATCGTAAAGTAACTCACCCCTTGCTTGGCCTGGCGCTCGATGACTTCCAGCATCTTGTCGATAGTGAGATCTTCTATTTTATTGTTACAGTCATGCAAAATCTGATAGATGGGCACCGTACCGATAGGCACGTCGGCGTTCTTGATCACCTCTTCTCTAATGGCATCCAGATCCCCACCCGTGGAGAGGTCCATGATGGTGTCGGCACCGTACTTTTGGCACACCTTGACCTTCTCTACCTCCCCTTCGATATCGCTGGCAAGCGCAGAGCTTCCGATGTTGGCGTTGATCTTACATTTGGCCGCTATCCCGATGGCCATCGGCTTTTGGTGCAGGTGGTTGATGTTGGCCGGGATAATCATACGTCCGCGAGCCACCTCTTTGCGCACGAGCTCAGGATCGAGCCCCTCCACTTTGGCCACATACTCCATCTCTTCGGTGACGATACCCTGCTTGGCATAATACATCTGTGTTCTGACTCTATCGTTTTTTCTCTTTTTTACCCATTCTCTTCGCATAACCGGCTCCTTGTTCGCTTAAATCGAAGCGTAGTTTCTCACAATATTACTCAAAAAAGATAAAAAAAAGCTTTTGTAATGTATAATTTCGTAACATATCAGAAAAAGGATATATTTTGTCCGATATTGCTCTAGTGCTGCTAGGTGCGGGGAGTTCCACGCGCTTTGGGTTACAAGCCAAGAAGCAGTGGCTCTGGATAGGTGATAAACCGCTGTGGCTTTTCGTAGCCGGTCGCTTGAGCCAAATGGTCGAAACGAGTGAGACTATCATCACGGCCCATCCCGATGAAGTGCCGTTTTTTCGCCGCTACTGCGACTATACTATAGTAGCCGGCGGCACAAGCCGCCAAGAGTCCATCGCTCGTGCCTTGGAGCATGTCACGGCTTCCTATGTGCTCATTAGCGACATCGCCCGCGTCTGCATCCAGCCGGAAGTGGTGAGTAGAATCTTCCAAGCTTTGGATGAAAATATAGACTGTATCGCTCCTTTCATCTCCTCACCCGATACCGTTGTGTATAAAAATGAAACACTGGATCGCTCGCAGGTGAAACTAATCCAAACCCCGCAACTCTCTCGCACCGCTACTTTGCGAAAAGCCCTAACAAGCGGCCGCGAGTTTACCGACGAAAGCAGCGCCATTAGAGCAATAGGCGGGAATGTTGTCTACATAGAAGGCGATATCCG
>WGBB01000190.1 GCA_015494505.1 Nitratiruptor sp.
TCGAGCTCATATTTGCGATAGAGCAGCACCCATCCGGTGACAAAGACGGCAGCCGTGGGAATCGGCACACCGATAAAGACACTGGGCTCGCTGTTTGGCGCCATGACGTTGAAACGTGCCAGACGAATAGCGCCGAAAACCACGAAGAGCGCCGTCACCAGTGAGCCAAATTTCCCATACTGATGTCCGATAGCCTGGTAGAGCAAAATCGCAGGTGCTACGCCAAAGGCCACGATATCGGCCAAGGAGTCGAACTCCACGCCAAATTTACTCGTGGCATTGGTCAGCCTCGCCACGCGGCCGTCAAGTCCATCGAGAATGAGTGAGATGAAGATAAGCCACGCGGCTTTGTCGAAGTTGCCTTTGATGGAGGCCAGTACGCTAATAACGCCCAAAAAGGCGCTAAGAGCCGTGAAGAAGTTGGGAAAGATGTAGCGTATATCGAAACTATTTTTCTCCACTGTCGTTGTCCTTGGGCTCCTCTGGCTCAGGCTGCTGGGCATGCGTCTCTTGCTGCTCTTTTTCGTGTGCCTCTTTGGCTTTTTCTATGTCGTCTTGAGGCTCTTCTACCAGCAAACTCTCCTTGCCCTCTTTCTCTTCGAACTCTTTGATAATCTCGCGCACCTCTTTACCTTCGATCACCTCTTTTTCGAAGAGCACTTTTACCATCTGCTCGATGGCCGGCGCATACTCTTGAAGCCTATTTTTGACATGCTCATAGCGATTTTGCAAAAACTTTTTGACAAACTCGTCTATCTCTTCTGCGAGTTTTTCACTGTACTCTTTGACTGTCTGCCCACCGCCGAGGAAGAGGTTTTTCTGTTTTTCAAGGACCATAAGTCCTGCAACCTCGCTCATCCCGTACATACTCACCATCGCCTTGACGATATCGGTGGCGCGTTCTAGGTCGTTGGCTGCACCTGTGGTGATCTCACCGATAAAAACCTCTTCGGCAGCACGACCACCAAGGAGCGTATCGATTTCAGCCACTAATTCGCTCTTTTTCATTAGGTATTTATTTTCTTCCGGCGTGTTGAGGGTATAGCCAAGAGCCGCAAGACCGCGTGGAATAATAGAGACTTTGGTCACTTTGCGTGCACCAGGTGTGGTCTCTGCGATGAGAGCGTGACCGCTTTCGTGGTAGGCCACGATGCGTTTTTCTTCGGGACTGATGCGGCGGCTCTTCTTCTCAAGTCCCGCAATGGCACGCTCCACTGCTTCGAGGAGATCCTCTTGCTCCACCTGCTCTTTATTTTTACGTCCCGCTAAAAGCGCCGCTTCGTTGACGATATTGGCCAGATCCGCACCGGCCAGACCTGCAGTGAGGCGAGCGATCTCTTTTAGGTCCACATTGGGAGCGAGCTTGATATGCTTGACGTGGACTTTGAGGATCGCCAGACGTCCTTCGAAATCGGGTTTATCTACTACGACAGTCCTATCGAATCGTCCCGGGCGCAAGAGCGCCGGATCCAGGATTTCGGGACGGTTGGTAGCAGCAAGGACGATGACAGGCGATTCGGAGCTGTCGAACCCATCCATCTCCGCCAAAAGCTGGTTCAGTGTCTGCTCGCGCTCGTCGTTCCCCCCGATGGGGCCGCTTGCGGCACGGCTCTTACCGATGGCATCGATCTCGTCGATGAAGATGATGCTAGGCGCCTCCTTCTTGGCCTGCTCGAAAAGATCGCGCACACGCGCCGCACCCACACCCACGAACATCTCGATAAAGCTACTGCCGCTTACCGCAAAAAAGGGTACGTCAGCTTCACCTGCCACCGCTTTTGCAAGTAGCGTCTTCCCTGTTCCCGGAGGTCCTACAAGGAGCACCCCTTTGGGGATTTTAGCCCCTAGGCGGATGTAGCGCTGCGGATGTTTGAGGAAGTCCACGATCTCTTTGACTTCCTCTTTGGCCTCTTCCACGCCTGCTACGTCGCTAAATTTCACTTTGGGACGCTCGGAATTGATGAGCTTCTTGGCGCTTCCCATTCCAAGAATCCCACTTCCTACGCTCTTTTGCATACGGGAAGCGAGAAACATCCAGATAGCGAAGAAGATAAAGATCGGGATGATCCACCCAAAGA
>WGBB01000191.1 GCA_015494505.1 Nitratiruptor sp.
GTTACAATACACTTTTCAATCCTGAGCGAAGAGGATGTCTTGCGCCTTATAAAAGCGCGTCCAGAAGAGTGCGAGCTGATCCTCACGGGTCGCGGCGCAACACCTGCGCTCATCGCAGCGGCAGACCTCGTGACTGAGATGAGAAAGATCAAGCACTACTTCGACCAAGGCATCCCAGCAAGACGCGGCATAGAATACTAAAAGGAGGAACAATGGCCAAAGGCTTTAAGAAAAAATACTTCTCACTCGCTGCCATCACGGCGACGGTATCGATGGTGGGCTTGCAAGCAGTGGCGGCAAGTACGATGGAGCTGCAAAAAGTGGTGGTGAGTGCGACCAAAAGCAGCGAAGCGATCGAAGATGCCACCGAAGATATGGAGATCATCACTGCTGATGAGCTCCAAGAGCGAGGCATACATACCCTAAGAGAGCTGCTACACTACATCAGTGGGGCGGATATCACCAGCAACGGTGGAGCGGGAAAGGTTTCACAACTCTACCTTCGCGGAATGAACAACGACAAGGTCCTCATCCTCATCGACGGCGTACGTTTCAACGACCCTTCGAATTTTTCGGGTATCACACCTGAGCATCTGCTTTTAGACAACGTCAAACGCATCGAAATCATCAAAGGCGCCCAAAGTGGTGTTTGGGGAAGTGACGCGGCAGCGGGGGTGATCAATATCATCACAAATGACGCACCGCACACGACTATGAAACTGCGCACAGGAAGCTTTCGCACCCTCCAAGGAGCCCTCAGCACGGCGCAAAAGGCGGGGGATTTCTTCTACGCCTTGGGTGTGGGGTATCTGCATACCGATGGATTTTCTGCCATTACGCCTTTTAAAAAGAAACCTACCGACTACGAAGCGGACGGCTATACCAACCGCACGGCGCATATCAAAGCCGGTATCGATAAAAACGGCTTCAAGGCTGAAATCGGCGCGCATATTATCAGTGCTTACAACGAAGCGGATCAATATCTACAGCCTAATTCGCGCTACAACGATAGATTCAAATACCACGCCTATTTCAGTAATGTTTCGCAAAACTTTGGTTCACATACCCTTGCACTCCATGTAGATAAAACAAGAACGCATCGCAACTACCCAGACGCCACATACGGGATCAAAGATTTTATAGGCGATACTTCCAATATCGAACTAAAAGACACCCTCGACTACGGCGCAGGCAGACTCACTGGCGGCCTCGGCTACCAAGATTTCAAAACTTCTTATACATATTTTGTGCCACGCCGTATCAGTTACCACAATCGCTATGCCTATGCCGTCAATGCCAATAGATTTGGCAATCTCATCCTCCAAGAAAATATCCGTTACGATGCCTACGATGCTTTCAAAAACCAGTGGACGGGGAAGGTAGGAGCCAAGTATCGCATCGCAAATGCAGCAATCTTCGCAAACTACGGCAAAGCCTACAATGTGCCAAGCCAAATCAAAATGCTCAACCCCTGGGGTAAACCAAATTTCGATCTCCAGCCGGAAAAAACCCGCAGCTACGATGTGGGGATAGAAGCCTTTGGCCTTAAAGCTACCTATTTCAAAGAGAGAGTCAAAGATCTTATCAATTGGTACGATCCCAATAGCTCTGTTTGGGGTGACGAATATTACAAAAACGTTCCCGGCACCAGCGAATTTAGCGGCTATGAGCTTACCTATACGCGCGCTGCGTGGGATGTGCTGCGACTCACTCTTGGGATGCAGTATCTAAGCCCCAAAGATAGCAGTGGCAAAGCGCTGCCGCGCCGTGCGCGCCACAAATATACCTACAGCCTCACCTGGTATCCAAGCGATGAACATACCGTCACCATCGATGGCTACTACGTAGGTACGCGCTACGACGATGCTGCGCGCACCAAGCAAACAGGCCGCTACAACGTCACGAACGTGACGCTGCGCCACCATTTTGATAAAAATTTCACAGGCTTTGTGGAACTGCACAATATCTTTAATAGACGCTACCAGGAAGTCTATGGATACGGTGCAGAGCCAAGAAGTTTTTACATCGGCATCGAAGGCAGCTTTTGAGACTGCGTCTTAAGCGCTACATCCTCTACAAGCTCCTCAACTCCCTCTTTACGGGGCTTTCGGTGGGGAGTATCTTTGTTATCTATCAGCCCCTTGAGCCCTCCATCTATTCGGCTGGGGGCATTCTCTTAGCGCTTGGAATGCTCATCATCGCCAAATTTTACGATGTGCTGCTCAATATCCGCCGCTATTTTCAAATAGGACTTTTTGTAGAAGTGGTGATGCTCGCTCTCGTAGCGCTCTTTTTGCTGCGTCCCTACACCTATATGACCGCGCTTTTGGTCTATGCGGGCTATCAGCTCACATTTATGTTCGGTGCTTATTTGGTGCGAGCTGAAACCCTTATCGTGCGCAAGGCCGTGGCTCTCACCAAAGTGGATGTGGCCAAGCAGGTGGGGTATCTGGCCGGGATGGTGGCGAGTTTTATCTTTTATAAAATAGTAGGCGGCACTAAAGAGCATCAGGTCTATATGCTCCATTTCCTGCTTTTACCTCTTGAGCTATCGATTATTTGGGCTTTTGTCACCTCTTTTATCAAATCTTCAAAGAAAAGCTGATACGATAAAAGAAAAAAGGGTGTGATAATGAAAGTAGGAGATATCGTCATCGTAGCGAATCTCGGTGAGATGAAAGTCTACCAGGCAAATCCCAGAGACCTAGAAGCTGAAGCAGGGCTCAAACCCCAAAATATCAAACTCGACCAAGTCAACGCCATCGACTACGTAGAAGCGCACTGGAAACTCAAAGATATCGTCACCGACGAAGCGGGTCGCTTCAAAGCCGATGCCGGTAAGATGGGCGGCAACGCCGGAGAGCGCCATGAACTGGAAAAGAAAATGGAGGAGGATGTGATCAAGGCTCTTGCCGACGACATCACGAAAATCGTGGCCGAGTACAATCCTCCCAAATATTTCCTCGCACTTCCCCAAACCATCTTCAACCGTGTCTGGGAGCGCGTGGGCAGTGATGCAAAAGCCAAACTCTTTCGCTACATAGAAGAGGATTTGACAAAGACCGATCGCAACAAGCTCCCAGAAATATTCAAAGAAAAAGGCAAACATTTTTAGTGTAAGCCGATGCGCGTTTTAGATATCTTCAAAGAACTTACCTCCATTCCACACTGCTCCGGCGCCACCCAGGCGCTGCGCGATTATATCGTCGATTTTGCCAAAAAAGCTGGGTTTGATAGCGAAATAGATGCGGCCGGCAACATCCTTTGCTATAAAATGAAACGGCACATCTGCTTGCAGTCGCACTACGATATGGTCTGCGTGGGTCAAGCTCCTGCAATCGAGCTCATCAATGATGGAGAGTTTCTTAGAGCCAAAGACTCTAGTCTTGGAGCCGACGACGGCATAGGCGTGGCGATAATGCTGGCTCTGATGGAAGAGGGGATAGAGGCGGAGTACCTCTTTACAAACGATGAAGAGATAGGCCTCGTGGGAGCCA
>WGBB01000192.1 GCA_015494505.1 Nitratiruptor sp.
GAGGAGAGAAGATATGGAGATAGATCTCTCGACTAAAGTGGGCGAACTGCTGGATGCCTATCCCAAGCTCGAAGAGGAGCTCATACGTATCAACCCCAAATTCAAAAAGCTCAAAAACCCCATCTTGCGCCGCACCGTAGCCAAAATCGCTACCCTCGCGCAAGCTGCAAAAGTGGGCGGGATGGATCCCGTGGAGCTGGTCAATCTCTTGCGAAAAGCCGTGGGGCAGCCGCCACTGCAAGGCGTGGAGTATACAGAAGAAGAGAGCGAAGCACCAGTCTGGAAAGCCGCAGAGCCAAAACCATCCTCGATGCCAACGAATTGCTTGATAGCGGCAAAAATCCGTTAGCGGAGATTACGAAACTCCTCAAAAATGCCAAAAGTGGCAACGTGGTGCAGCTAGTAGCCGACTTTCGCCCAGAACCGCTTATAGAGGAGATGCAAAAGAGAGGCTACGAGGTCTACGTAGCCCAAGAGGGCGAAAAGTTTCGCACCTTTATCAAAAAACCGTAACCATCTTCGGCCAGAGCTCTTTGGTTAGAAGAATCTTTTCGACCCGCTCTTGCCAGAGGGTGCGAAAGAGTCTGATCTCGTCGCTGTTTGCTTGGCCGCTAAGGATCTTTTGCATCAGCGGTTTCATCGCTGGATCGGGCGGCACGAGAGAGGGGTCGTAGCGCAACTGCACACGCTGTGAGGTATCGACGCGCTCGATTGCCACTTCTCCCTCGATATCTGCACCAAACGCAAGTTTTCTGCTTCTATCGTATCTTCCACCAATTCCTTTGAATCCCGCTTCATCGCTAACGCCGCAGATATAGGCGATGGTGTTGCCGATAACCCCGTTGACGCCCTCGCTTTTCGCTCCGCGTACCAGCACGCGCACTTCGCCTCTATGGGGAAGAGCATCGGGATAGAGGCGTTCGAGGGCGAGCTTAGTCATCAGGTACGCTCCGGCTACCGTAGGGCACGAATGGCCTGCGAACTTTACTACATCGAGATATGTTATCTCCATCGCACCCGATTCAACGGCGCCTAAAAAATCGCTGAGAGGGTCGTAAAGGAGGATAGATTCTACATTGTCGAAAAATTTTGGATAGACCATTTTTGTCCTTTTAATTTTTTCAATGATATCTAAATATGGTTCAAAAAAATTTGATGAAAGTCAAAATAGGAGAAAAATGGTCTTAATTTTTTCTTGATGTAAAGTGTTAATCTTGATTTATGTCAATGTTTAATTTTGCTTATAGAAGTAGAATGGATAGTGCATCAAAAACTGCTTCAATCAAGCAAAGAGGAGGCTTCGATGGCTTTAAGTAGACGTGACTTCCTAAAAAGCACGGCTGCAGCTGCTGCAGCGAGTGCCGTGGGGCTGAGTGTCCCGAAGGAGATGGAGGCTGCCGCCAAGGAGGCGGAGAAAGGATGGCGCTGGGATAAAGCAGTCTGCCGCTTCTGTGGTACGGGATGCGGTATTATGATCGCTACCAAAGATGACAGGATCGTGGCCGTAAAAGGTGACCCGCTGGCACCCGTAAACCGCGGGCTTAACTGTATCAAAGGGTACTTTACGGCCAAGATCATGTACGGTGCCGACAGGCTCAAAACGCCGCTTCTTCGCATGAACGACAAGGGTGAGTTCGATAAAAAAGGAAAATTTCGCCCAGTCAGCTGGAAGCGTGCCTTCGATGAGATGGAAAAGCAGTTCAAGAAGGCCTACAACGAGCTAGGACCTACAGGTGTAGCCTTCTTTGGTTCCGGTCAGTATACCGTCATGGAGGGGTATGCGGCCGCGAAACTGATGAAAGCGGGATTTCGCAGTAACAACATCGACCCCAACGCGCGCCACTGTATGGCAAGCGCCGTGGCCGGATTTATCCAGACTTTCGGTATCGACGAGCCGGCTGGATGCTATGACGATATCGAGCTGACGGACACCATCGTGCTGTGGGGTTCCAATATGGCGGAGATGCACCCCATTCTTTGGGCACGCTGTACCGACCGTAAACTCTCCAACCCCGACAAAGTCAAAGTGGTGGTTCTTTCGACCTATACGCACCGCAGCTGCGACCTGGCAGACGATGTAATCATTTTCAAACCGAATACCGACCTAGCTATCTGGAACTACATCGCGCGCAGCATCGTCTACGATCATCCCGATGCGATCGACTGGAATTTTGTTAAGGAGTACTGCGTCTTCGCCACCGGATATCCCGACATCGGCTACGGTATGCGCAACCCCAAACACGCCGAAAAACTGGGCTATAGTAAAAAAGAGATGGAGACCGTGTGGCATCAAGACCATAAAAAGCTCTCCGAAGACGAAAAGAAAGCCCTCGCGCCCTTTGGCTACGGCAATACCGACGTCATGAAAATGAAACACGCCAAAGCGGCCGGCAAACACTGGGCTATTAGTTTCGAAGAGTTCAAAAAATCTCTCGAACCATACACGCTCGACTACGTAGCACGCGTAGCCAAAGGCGATCCTGACGAGAGCCTCGAGAGCTTCAAGGCCAAACTCAAAAGACTCAAAGACCTCTATGTGGAAAAAGGCCGTAAGGTCGTGAGCTTCTGGACGATGGGTATGAACCAGCACACTAGAGGTACGTGGGATAACGAGCTGAGCTACGTCGTCCACTTCCTGCTCGGTAAACAAGCGAAACCTGGTGATGGCGCATTCTCTCTCACCGGCCAGCCAAGTGCATGTGGTACCGCTCGCGAGGTGGGAACGTTTGCACACAGACTCCCTGCCGATATGGTGGTCTTCAATCCTAAGCACAGAGAAATTTCCGAAAAGATCTGGAAGCTGCCAAAAGGCACGCTCAACCCCAAAGTGGGAAGCCATATCGTCAAGATCATGCGCGATCTCGAAGACGGCAAGATCAAGTTCGCTTGGGTACATGTGTGTAACCCATGGCAAGATACGGCAAACGCCAACCACTGGATCAAAGCCGCACGCACGATGGACAACTTCATCGTCGTCAGTGACGGTTATCCAGGCATCAGCGCAAAAGTGGCGGATTTGATCCTTCCAAGTGCGATGATCTACGAAAAATGGGGAGCCTACGGCAACGCAGAGCGCCGCACGCAGCACTGGAGACAGCAAGTCACTCCTGTGGGCGACGCAATGCCAGATGTCTGGCAATATGTAGAGTTCTCTAAACGTTTCAAACTCAAAGAGGTATGGAAAGAGTGGAAGCTGCCTGACGGCACCGTGCTGCCAAACGTTTTGGATGAAGCCAAAAAAATGGGCTATAGCCCTGAGGATACACTCTTTGACGTGCTCTTTGCCAACGAGTACTACCGCAGTTTCAAATGGCCTGATCCTATCGGCGAAGGATTTCCGAACACCGAAGCCGAAGGTGACAGGCGCAACGTAATCGGCGCAGACGGCAAACCATGGAAAGGGTACGGCTTCTTCATCCAAAAAGCACTCTGGGAAGAGTATCGCAAGTTCGGTGAGGGTCGCGGTCACGACTATGCGCCTTTCGATGTCTACCACAAAGTGCGCGGTCTGCGCTGGCCTGTGGTCAACGGCAAAGATACGCCATGGCGCTTCAACGTCAACTACGATCCATACGCCAAACGCGAAAAAGAGCTGGGACATGTCAAAGGCGAGTTCGCATTCTATGGCCATGCGCTCAAGACCATCCCACAAGGAACGCTCACAGGACCTGACAAGTCCAAGCCAAAAATCCATCTACCGAATAAAGCGAAAATCTTCGCTCGCCCATATATGGAGCCACCGGAAAAACCGGACAACGAATACGATACATGGCTCTGTACGGGTAGGGTGCTTGAGCATTGGCACAGCGGTACGATGACGATGCGTGTGCCTGAGCTCTATCGCGCGGTGCCTGAAGCCTTGTGTTACATGCACCCAGAAGATGCGAAAAAACGCGGCGTCAAACGGGGTGATCTCGTATGGATCGA
>WGBB01000193.1 GCA_015494505.1 Nitratiruptor sp.
AAATTGCACCGCATACTTCGAGGCCGAAAAAGAGAAAGATACGCAGCGCTACTGCAGCTGCGGCAATCTTCTTGCGTGGAACGACAACGCAAAGCTGAGAGGACTGGAGGGCAAAAGAGTATGCAAAAAATCCTAGGACATAAGAAAAAATCACCAAAAGCCAGTGAGCACCAAGAGCAGGCCACATTCGTGCAGTGGTGCAGAATCAACAAGATCCCGGTGCTTGCCATCCCAAACGGCGTGTTTCTCAAAGACAGAGCCACGGCATACAAGATCATGGCCAAGATGAAAAGAGAAGGTCTCGAGCCCGGTGCGCCGGACCTCTTCATCCCAATACCAACGCAAAAGCATAGCGGCCTTTTCATCGAGATGAAGATACCTGGCGGAACGCTCAGTCGCAATCAAAAGAAGTGGATCGACGATCTCAACAAGCGTGGCTACAAAGCCGTGGTCTGCTACGGAGCCAAAGAGGCGATGGAGACGTTGGAGGAGTATTTGGATGGCTAGACTCTCCAAAGAGCAATGGGAGCGCCTCAAGGCTGATTACGTCACCGGTGCATATACGCTGGAGATGCTGGCGAAGAAGTATGGAGTCAGCAGGCAGGCTATTAATAATCGTGCGAAAAAGGAGCAGTGGAAAAAGATAAAAATCGAAGAGACTGCCGAGCTTGTGGAATTGGAAAAAGTTGACAAAACTTTACAACGTAAAGTTGACGAGGTAGCAAACTTTACAAAGACAAACCCAAAAAATCTCAAAGAGGCTATTGGCGAAATAGCCGACTACCAAGAGTACATCCATTCACTCCAGCTGATGGCTGCGGAAAAACTCAAAGAGACGCTCATCGATGGCAAGGTGGAGGAGATAGCGACCATTAGCGGGGAGATGGGCGAGATACGAGTCGTGGAGCGCAAGCTAAACCCAAGAGAGCTCAAAAACCTCGTCGAAGCCATTGACAAAGCGGGTCAGACGCTCGGCGTGGTGCCAAGGTTTGGCCAGCAAGTGAACATCCAGAATAACCAGATGATAGAAAACAAGACGATCAAGGTGGAGTTCGTTGAACCTGAAGATAAGTAGCGTATACAAAGACTTCCTTTCTTGCAAAAACCGCTACGCCGTGCTTTATGGAGGTGCTGGGAGCGGTAAGAGCTACGTTGCTGCGCAAAAGATCATCCTGCGTACAGTTTCCGAAGCTCCTCATAAATTCCTCATCATAAGAAAAGTGGCAAGGACGCTGCGAGAGAGCGTCTTTGCGCTGCTCAAAACTATTATCCGAGACCTCGACCTTGAAGACGTTTTCAAAATCAACGAAACCAACATGAGTTTCGAGTGCCTGCTCAACGGCAATCAAATAGTGCTTAGCGGTATTGACGATCCAGAAAAGCTCAAATCAATAGTTGACATCTCTGGAATCTGGATAGAAGAGGCGACAGAGTTACGTGAAAATGATTTTGACCAGCTTGACCTAAGGCTGCGTGGCGAGACTAAGCATTACAAACAGATCATCGTCACTTTTAACCCAGTCAGCGCTGCGCATTGGATTAAGAGAAAATTCTTCGACTTCACTCCTCCAGATACCTTCGTTCTCAAAACGACATACCTCGACAATCCTTTCGTTGGCGAAGAGTATCAGCAGGTTATGGAGCGTCTCAAGCGCGACAACTACGACTACTACAAAATTTACGCTCTTGGCGAGTGGGGAAGCTTGGAGGGCATCATCTACCCAGACTATGAGACGATTGACAAGATGCCAGAGTACTTTGAAAAAGAGTATATCGGCATGGACTTCGGCTACAACCACCCCTTTGCCATCGTACACGTGCGCATAGATGCTCGAAACCTCTATGTGGATGAGATTTTCTATCAAACCGAAGTGGAAAATAGAAGCGTCATCGAATACATCAAAAGCAACCATCCATGGGTCAAGGATATCAAGATATACGCCGACAGCGCCAGAGCGGATCTGATAAGCGAATGGAAAAGCGAAGGCTTCAACATCGAAAAAGCCAATAAAGCGGTCTTTGAAGGCATCAACGCCGTCAAAAGCTTCAATATCAACATCACAAAGCACAGCGTCAATATACTCAAAGAAATAGGACTTTATGCGTGGAAAAAGGACAAGGACGGCAATATGCTCGACGAGCCTGTAAAACTAAACGACGATGCTATGGACGCGATGCGTTATGCGCTTACTCCCTACATCTCTAAAAAAGGGAGTACCAAATCCATGAAAATAGGACTGCTATGAGAGGATATGAGAGGCTACCTTTCGAGAGCTTGAAACTTGTGCTCGATGATGAAAGTTATGCAAAAGTGGTGAAATTTTGCGCAGGATATGTGATCAGTTTTCCAAAAGGCAAGATTTTGCCAGAGCTTATCAAGGATAGCTACAAAAAGATGAGAAAAGTAGGGATGAGCAAGCCTGTGGCAGTTCAAAAGCTTGCGGAAGAGTTTGGCAAAAGTAAAAGAAGAATTTATCAGCTTATAGAAGAGATAGATAATGATAGATGATCTCGCCAAAAAGCTCTATGAGCGCATAAAGCAGCTGCTACGGCAAGGCTACACAATCAAAGAGATGAAAGAGCTTTTGCTGCAAGAGTTTGGCGCATTTAATGAAGAGGTGCAACGATATATCGAAGATGAGATATTCAAAGAGCTCGATAGCGTCCCGCCAGAAGTGCTCGTTGGTCCAAAACTCTCGGAGACGCTTTATAGCAATGCGGTAGAGGCAGTCGCGGTTGCAAGCAAACTCATCAAAGAGCACATCAAATCCAAAAGAACCATACGAGAGCTTGCGCATAAACTCTATGAGGGCTATGGCTTTCGAGACAAAGAGGTGCTTGAAGTTAAAAAGAGTTTGCCAAAATACATAACCAAAGAGCTTGGCAAGCCAAATGTGCAGCAAAAGCTGTTAAGAAAGATAAACAGGCTCAAAACATCTCCACTTCGAGCTGCATATACGCAAATAGTCGATAGCCTCGAAAAAACGAGCCAGGATGCGCTGGAAAAAGCTCTCAAGACAGCTGTGGCAGAGAAAGCGAGATACTATGCCACGAGGATAGCGCAAACGGAGATCTTTAGAGCGAAAAATTATAAAAACGCCGTTGAATACTTAGAAGATGAAGGGATCGAATTTGTGCGCTACGAGATGAGCTCTTCGCACCCAAAGACAGATATTTGCGATTTTTATGCCAATCTCGATATAGGCTATGGCAAAGGGATAGTGCCAAAGGAGCAGATGCGCACGTTGCCAATGCATCCGTTTTGCAGGTGCAAGTATGTGCCTGTGTATTTGACAAGTTATCGACGCAAAGAATTTGCAAAAGTGCGCCCCAAAAGCTTCAAGGAGGCGCAAAAAGAGACGATGGCAAAGTTTAGCAAGAAGCAGCAGAGAGAGATTGTTGGCAGCTATGAAAAGCTTGCAGAGTTTGTGCAAGGCAAAGATATAGAGGAGCTTTTCAATAGGCTCAGACCAAAGTATCCGATACGTAAATACACAGATGTGGTTGGATATAATTCCAAAATGAAACATATCGAACAAAAAATATTAAGTAGAGTTGCCTATTTTG
>WGBB01000194.1 GCA_015494505.1 Nitratiruptor sp.
CTCATGCCTGATGAGTACTACAGCCGCATCGAAACAGAACCTGCCTACCGCGTCGCAGCCGATTTCATAGCCGGTATGAGCGATCGCTACGCCATGGGACTCTATCACGAACTCTATGGAATAACACTATAAAGTTGACTCTATGTATGTAAAATGCTATTATGTATAAACAGCATACATAAAGGAAAGAATTGTGAAAGCATTGCGAGTGCGCAAAAATTTCGTATTCGATCGCTCTTTAGTAGAAGAGGCGCAAAAGATTCTCAAAAAGCGCCACAAGAGCCTCACGCACGCTATTACGCTCTATCTTAAAGCTGTCGTGAAAAATCCGTCTATTCTCGATGAAATCGAAAAGAGCGCGCAAAAAAAAGATGGAAATTTTATAGGGATATTAGATGGCCGCATCGGCGATAGCTCCTATAAAAAGATGCGTAGCGAGCATTTTGTAAAGAGTGAGCGCTACGAATGAACTTCCTGCTCGATACCAATATATGTCTCGATCTACTCGATACAAGCCGTCACAGAGCAGATGAGGCGGTGATGTGGTATAAGCAGGCTATCGAAGATGCAAAGAATCGCTTTTTCTTTTTTGGTGACGCGATCACGACGATTTTCTATATTCTTGTAGAGCGCAAAAAGGTAGATGCACATCTCGTAGTCTATGCCTTACGAAAGATGATGGAAGAGATCGAACCACTCTATCTAAGCCATAGCGATACTGTCGCTGCATTCAATCTTTTCGAAGAGGGCTTGCTACACGATTTGGAGGATCTTTTTTTATTGCAAACAGCCAAGCGAAGGGGTGTGGATGTGGTGGTGACACGCGATGAAGCGCTCTTAGCGCTTCAAACGTATGAAAATATACGCATTTTTTCACCTAGCAAACTTTTGAGTGCCTCATAGTGAGGAACGCAGTTTCATAAGCTCTTCTCGCAGCTCTTCCACGCTGTTTATGGCATCCTCGTAGCGCTGCCATCCCCAGTTGACTTTGATAAACCCTATGCCGGCATTCTTGGCCGCTTCCTCGTCGGTTTTACCGTCGCCTATGAGGATAATCTCATCTTTTTTGCAGCCAAAAAAGGCGATGATCTTTTCGATCATATCGGGTGCCGGTTTTGGATGTTCCACCTCATCGCCGCAGACGATGATATCGAAGAAGTGCTCTATTTTTAGATGCTTGAGAATCAGCTCCGCACTTTCGCGGTAGGCGTTTGTGGCAAGTGCGAGGCCAAAATAGGGGCGAATCTCTTCTAAAAGCTCGCGAACGCCGGTGTAGAGCACCGTTTGGGTGGTGTGGTTTTTGGCGTAGTATTCGCGAAACCAGGCTACGTGTTCTGGGCGATACTCCTCCACGCCGTAGAAGAACTTGGGTCGATGGATAGTGGTGTCGTTGACGGCTTCGAGGATGAGACGCCGCTCCATGGGTGGCAGACCCAGCTTGGAGCGCACGTAGTTGATGGAGTTGGCGATGATAGCGGAGCTATCGATCAGCGTGCCGTCCATATCGAAGATGAGATTTTTGATCATTCTTTCCCTTAATCGCATATTTTGTAAAAAGGTTGTAAAATAAGAGCTATATTACACAAAAGAGGAACTGAATGCAAAAAATCAGAAATATCGCAGTGATCGCCCACGTCGATCATGGTAAAACCACGCTCGTGGACGAACTGCTCAAGCAGTCTGGTACCATCGAAGCGCACAAAGAATTAGCCGAGCGCGCTATGGATAGCAACGAGCTCGAGCGCGAGCGGGGCATTACGATCCTATCGAAAAACACGGCTATTCGCTATAACGATTTTAAGATCAACATCATCGATACGCCGGGCCACGCCGACTTCGGCGGTGAAGTGGAGCGGGTGCTCAAGATGGTGGATGGGGTGCTTTTGCTCGTGGATGCCCAGGAGGGCGTCATGCCCCAGACCAAATTCGTGGTCAAGAAGGCTATTGGCCTCGGGCTCAAACCGATCGTCGTGATCAACAAGATCGACAAGCCCGCAGCCGAGCCGGAGCGGGTGGTGGACGAGATATTCGATCTTTTCGTAGCGATGGATGCAAACGAAGAGCAGCTGGACTTTCCTATTCTCTATGCTGCAGCCAGAGACGGCTATGCCAAATGGAATCTCGAAGATGAAAACAAAGATCTCACCCCGCTTTTTGAGGCGATCATCGAGCATGTGCCCGCACCCAGCGGCAGTGCCGACAATCCTGCGCAGATCCAGGTCTTTACCCTCGACTATGACAACTACGTAGGGCGCATCGGGATCGCCCGTATCTTCAACGGCCGCATAAAAAAGGGTGATGAGCTGCTGCTCATCAAGGCAGACGGCGAAGAGAAAAAGGGGCGCATTACCAAGCTCATTGGCTTTTTGGGCCTCAATCGTCTCGAGATCGAAGAAGCAGAAGCCGGCGATATCGTGGCGATAGCAGGCTTTGAAGATATCGATGTGGGCGATAGCATCGTCGATCCAACCAACCCCGTGCCACTCGATCCACTCCATATCGAAGAGCCCACACTGAGTGTCTACTTTAGCGTCAACGATTCGCCATTGGCAGGTCTTGAAGGCAAACACGTCACCTCCAACAAACTCAAAGACAGGCTTTTCAAAGAGATGCAGACCAACATCGCCATGCGTGTCGAAGAAGTGGGTGAGGGACGATTCAAAGTGAGCGGACGCGGAGAGCTGCAGATTACGATTTTGGCTGAGAATATGCGCCGTGAGGGGTATGAGTTTAGCCTCTCCAGGCCGGAAGTGATCATCAAGGAAGAAAACGGTGTAAAGCTCGAGCCTTTCGAGCTTTTGGTCATCGACGTGCCAGAAGACTACAGTGGGACGGTCATCGATAAATTAGGGCGCCGCCGTGCCGTGATGAGCTCCATGGTGCCGATGGATGAGGGGCACGTGCGCATCGAGTTCGAGATCCCGGCGCGCGGGCTCATCGGTTTTCGCAGCGAGTTTCTCACCGATACCAAAGGCGAAGGGGTGATGAACCACTCCTTCCTCGATTTTCGTCCTTTCGTAGGCGAGGTGGAGCATCGCAAAAACGGTGCACTCATTTC
>WGBB01000195.1 GCA_015494505.1 Nitratiruptor sp.
CCCATAAGGAGGAAGATAAGGGAGTTGAGGGCAAAAGCGAAAAAATCCCAGAACTCTTCGACGCTCAGACGCACCGATGGATAGCGGGAAGCGGCGAGGACGCGGTTTTGTATCACAAGGCCGGTGGTCACCGAAGCGATGACCCCTGAGACTCTGAGGCTATCGGCGATGACGAAGGAGCCGTAGGCGGCGATTACCGTCATGGTGATGACGATCATCGCATCGTCCAGGTCTTCCACCATCCAGGCGATCACGAGCGCCACCAAAAGCCCCACCAATGCGCCAAGTCCCGCTACACGCACGAACTCCATGGCTATAGCGCCCGTAGAATCCAAATGATGATCGATAAAGCCCAGAACTAGGCCAAAAATCACGATGCCGGTGCCGTCATTGAGGAGGCTCTCGCTCTCAAGCAGTAGGCGCAGTCTCTTGGGCGCTCCAAATTCGCGCAATATCGAGACCACCGCCACAGGGTCCGTGGCCGCCACGGCAGCACCGAAGAGGAGCGCTATAGGCCAGTTGACGGAAGGAATCTGTGGAAAGACCTGACCGATGTAGACCAGCATCGCGGCACTGACCAGCATCGAGACCACGACTCCCGGCACCACGAGAGCCGTAATACTCCAGATATCGCGCAGCATCGCGCGGCTATCGAGATGGATGGCCGCTTCGAAAATGAGACCGGGCAAAAAGAATGCGAAGAGCACCTCTTTGGTGAGTTTGGGCGGATGCAAAAGCCCCATATTGCCCAAGACTAGACCTACTGCCACGAGAGCTACGGTAAAAGGGAGATGGATTTTGCGCGCCACGATGGCCGAGAGCGAAGCGATGAGGAAGAGAATGAGAATCACCACCTCGGTAGGCATAGCTATCCTATTTCATAGCTAAAAACCGCCACCCAGATGCAAAGTGTCATCAGCAGCGACAAAAGCACGGCCGTCGCGCCCATATCCTTGGCGCCTTTGGCCAAGGGATGAATGTCGGGTGATGCCAAATCCACCACGCGCTCTATGGCGCTATTAAGCAGCTCTACGATGAGGGGCAAGAAGAGGGAGGCTTGCAAGATGGCTTTGGATGCAAGATGCAGCGGCAAAAGCCAAAAGAGCACAGAAAAGAGCACAAAGAGCACCACCTCGATGCGAAAACTCGTCTCTTCACGCAGCGCCGCTACGAGTCCTTCGATGGCGTAGCGGGCGTTTTTGAAAAGGTGGTAGCGCGGCTGGTTTCTCATTTGATAAAGTACCTTTGGGCTTCGGTTTTGCTCGCAAAAGGCGAAACTTTGAAGGTCTCGTCGCCTATGCGCACTTCATATGTCTCATCGGGCTTAGCCTTTGAGTATGTGAGGGCGATGCGTGTGGCAAGCTCCTTATCTTCAGGGCTAGCGTTTTTGCTAATAAGGCTCAGGGGCCCCGGCAACGGCAGTGAAAAGAGGATATATTTCGAAAGGGTGAGACTGCGCAGCTTCTCGTTTTCATCCTTGTTGCGGCTCACTACCAGTTTGGCGCCGCCCGGGAGGCGAAAGTGGCGTCCCCATTTGAGCACTTCGATATCTTCCACGTCGAAACTATCATACTCGATATGGTCGCGGATTTTTTTGCTGAAATACTCATCAGTCAGCAGACAGCCGCCGCTGGGGCTTTCATAGTTTTCTATCCCCCACTTTTTGGCCAGCTCCATCTGCACTTCGCGGCTGCGTCCACTGATGCCCAGGAGCTTTTCTCTATCCACCCACCCCTTCTGCTCCGGGATAGTGGGTGGCAGGAGCTTGGCTGAAAGCGGTCGCAGGATGAGACCGTCGGCAGTGGAGAGGTTTTCGACTTTTTTAAGCGCATCGAAGCGCTGGCTCATAGGGCGCTGTCCCACCACCTCGCCGCTGATGATGAAGTGGGCGTCGTAGCGTGGCAGCAGCGCTTTGGCGATGCGGATCATATTGGCGTGGCAGTCGATGCAGGGGTTGAAGTTTTTTCCGTAGCCGTATTTGGGATCGAAGAGGATCTCTTGGATAAACTGCTCTTTGATATCGACGATTTCTAGTTTCGCGCCGATCTTATCGGCGATCTCTTGGAGGTAGCGTTTTTTCTCTTCGCGGGCACGCCCCCCAAATCCGGTATCGAAATGCAATCCTATCACCTCGATCCCCTGCTCGATCAAAAGCTTCATAGCGAGCAAGCTATCGAGCCCACCGCTAAAGAG
>WGBB01000196.1 GCA_015494505.1 Nitratiruptor sp.
AAGCCTCCAAAACGTGGGCTTTGCCTATCCTTTCTTGAGCCTCGAGGTCTGCGATGGTGCGAGAGACCTTCTTAATATTGTCGATACTGCGCTGCGAAAGCGAGAAGTTTGCCACGGCACGTTCCAAAACCGCCTCGGCTTCACTATCAAATTTGCAGTAGCGCTCTATCTCGCTCTCGGTGAGTTTGCCGTTGAGCCGCTCTTGCCCGCGCCGCTTTTGCATCGCAAAAGCCTGCAGCACTTTTTCGTGCATCTCTTCGCTGCGCACAGTCGGCACATCCTCGCTGCCCACTTCGCTCATTTGCACGAAAAGTTCGATACGATCGAGCAGTGGCTCGCTGAGGCGGTTTTTGTAGCGTTTGATCTCCAGTTCCGTGCAGCGGCACTCTTTTGTGGTGCTGAGCAGATTCCCGCACGGGCAGGGATTTTGCGCGGCTGCGAACATAAATGAGGTGGGGTATTCCACTTTCGCGTTGACGCGAGAGATGAGGAGCCGTCTATCTTGCAGCGGCTCACGCAGCGCCTCCAAAGCACTCTTGGCAAAGTGGGGCAACTCATCGAAAAAGAGCATCCCCAAATGCGCCAAAGCCACTTCACCGGGTTTGGCCTGGCTACTGCCGCCGCCAAAGAGGCTGGCATTGGTGCTGGAGTGGTGTGGACTGCGAAAGGGGCGCAGGGGCGAAAACTCCACCTCTTCGCCGGCCAGAGCTCGCATCTTGGCCACTTCGAGGATTTCCGATAGATGCATCGGCGGCAGGATGTAGCGCAGGCGCTTGGCTATCATGCTTTTACCGCATCCAGGAGACCCCTCTAAAAGGATATTGTGCATACCGGCTGCGGCGACGAGAGCAGCACGCTTGGCCTGCTCCTGACCCCGCACATCGTAAAAATCGATGGGGTAGCTGCGCTGGAAGTAGTAGTTTTCACCCTCTATGCGAACGCTCTCATATTCGAGCTCCTCTTGCGTAGCGGCGACAAGTTCACCGCGTACGATGCGCTCTTTCGCTTCTGATAGGCTCGCTACGCCGTAGAGGGTGATGCCGGGGATTTTGGAGTATTTGGCAAGCCCCTCTGCCGGGACGATGGCTTTGATGGGACGTTTTGATAGAGATAGGAGCAGCGGGAAAATCTGCTGCGTATCTTTGACCTTCCCATCGAGCCCCAGTTCGCCGAAAACGAAGGTATCGCTCAGATCGATATCCTCTTTTTGCAAGGCGATAGAGAGCGCGATGGCGAGGTCAAAGTGGCTGCCGCTCTTTTTGATTTCGCTGGGGGAGAGATTGATGGTGATTTTGAGGGGCGGAAACGTAAAATCGTTGGCCAAAAGCGCCGATTTGACCCTATCTTTGGCTTCTTGGATCGTAGAGCCCGCAAGGCCTACGATGCTAAAGGAAGGAAGTGCTCTTGTGAAGGTGCTTTCGACCTCGACGATTTTCGCATCTGCGCCATCGAGTGTGGCGCAAAGGATCTTTTTCATATTTTCACGCCGCTCTTTTTACGCTTCTTCTTCCACTCTTTTTCAAACTTCTTGCGCTTGAGGTAGGGGAGCTTCTCGATAAAGAGATGCCCGTCGAGGTGGTCCATCTCGTGCTGTATCGCCACGGCCAGCAGCCCGTCGGTTTCGATCGTCTTTTTGTTGCCGTGTCTGTCTTGATACTCCACCTTCACCCACTCGGCTCGCTCCACGTCGTCGTAGTATTCGGGGACGCTCAGGCACCCTTCGGTGTAAACCTGCGTACCTCTGCTCTCGACGATGACGGGATTGATGAGTTCGAGCAGATCCTCTTTATGCTGCTTGCCCTCTTCATCGGGAAGGTTGATGATGAGTGCTCGCAAAGGCACCGCCACCTGAATGGCGGCAAGCCCGATGCCGTTTTTGGCGATCATCGTCTCATACATATCATCGAGCAGACGATGGAGCTCCTCGTCAAAGGCTTCCACCTCATTTGAACGCATGAAGAGGCGCTTATCGGGATAGGTGATGATTTGGCGTATCATCTGGCGCTTTTTTCCAATACCTGATCTATCAGACCGTACTCTTTGGCCTCCTCGGCACTCATGAAGAAGTCGCGCTCGGTATCTTTGGCAATCTTTTTGACGCTCTGGCCGGTATTTTGTGCCAAGATATCATTGAGTATATGCTTGAGGCGCAAGATCTCTTTGGCCTGGATCTCGATATCGGTGGCTTGCCCTTGCGCACCGCCTAGCGGCTGGTGGATCATGATGCGTGCATGGGGC
>WGBB01000197.1 GCA_015494505.1 Nitratiruptor sp.
AATAGCGCAGGTCAAAAAAGGCGCCATCTACATCATCGCCAACCGCACGGCGCCAAACACCGTCACAGTCAAAGGCAAAGGCGCCCTCATCGTAGCCGAGGAAGACCCCCTCTTGCGAGAAATTTTCGACAGCGCCGGTCTTAAATACAAAATGCCCGCCGACATAGACAAAGCGATATGGCAAAAGTATCTCTTCATCGCCGCCACCGCAGCGCTCACTACACTCTACAATGCCGATTTTGGCACAATCGCCAAAGAGCACAAAGAGGAGTTTCGCAATCTTTTAGAAGAGATCGTCCGCATCGCGCAAAATGAAGGCGTCGCACTCGGCGGAGAAGATGTAGCCAAAGCCACAGAGCTTTTGGAAAAATCCCCGCCCCACTCTAAAACCTCCATGCAGCTCGATTTCGAAGCGGGTGGTCCTACGGAGCTAGACAACCTCATCGGCTATCTCGCTCCAAAAAGCGCGAAATTCGAAAATATCTACAAAGAGTTGCTACAAAGAGTCTCGCAATAAAGGCCTGCCAAACGTTGCTGCTCTAGTCCTAAAACCGATACACTTTCTATATCATCGAAATTTCCCTTCTCGAAACTCTGTGCAATTTCGAGCAGCTTCGCATAATCGTTCGATCCTCCGAGCAACGCCTCTTCCACCTCTTTATCCAAAAAGCGCATCTTCGCCAGCGCCTCCTCTTTGCTCATACCAAGCATCGTCTCCACAAGTGAAAGCACTCCCGTGAGATACGCTTTTTCACTATCGAGTCCGATAGCAACGGCCATTTTGGACATAAACTCTGCGCGCACCTTGACGCTTTGCAGCACTGCGTTGTTGTCCGGGTCCGGCTCGTTTTTGGCGTAGAGCATCAGAAGCAGCCATTTGCGCAGATTTTGCACACCTATGTAAAGAAGCGCTTGCTGCACGCTAGAGATTTGTCTGCGCAGCGCGAAAAAACCGGAGTTGATGAGTCGCAGCAGCGTCACCGCCAAATCGGGCTCGCTCTTGATAGCCTCGGCTATCTTTTGGGTCTGGTCGGGATCGATATTGAGGATTTCGAGGATTTTGAGTTTGGCCGGAGAGACGGTTTTGGTGCTATGGAGTTCGGGTTTTGCGAAGTAGTAACCCTGGAAGAGCGTAAAGCCCATATTTTTTAGCTCTTCATACTCCTCTTTGGTCTCCACCTTTTCGGCTAGAGGCTCTGCACCGCTTTTTCGCACAATCTCCAGAGCCCTGGGCAAAACGGCTTTGTCTGTACCTTTGTCTAAGATATCGAATTTGACGATATCGAAAAACTCTATGAACTCTTCGAGATGCGAGAGACTCTTTTCATTGCACACGTAATCATCCAGCGCCAGCCTCAGTCCGCTCTCGCGCGCCTTTTCTAAAAGCGGTGTAGCACCGGCCAGATCGACGCTTTCGAGCACTTCGACGATGAAGTTGCTCTTGGGCAAAATATCGAGAATCTGGCTTGAGAGCATCCTCGCATCCACGTTGATAAAACCCTTTTTATGCACCAAAAGTTCATCGAAATCCACGGAATTAAAGAGTGCCACGAGGGTATGGCTCGTAGCGTGCAGGTCATCTATCGCTCCCTGGGGCGGGCTGCTAGGTCGATAGAGCAGCTCATAGCCGTAGATTTTTTCCTTTTCGTCCAAAATCGGCTGTCTCGCCAAAAAGAGTTCGGTATGCATCACTCTCCTATTCCGCACAGTTTCAAAAGCGCCTCGCTATCGGGTTTGCGTCCCGCAAAGGCTTCGAAGCTCTCCATCGCTTTGCGGCTGCCTCCCTTGCACAGCACCTCTTGGAGATAACTATCGGCAATTTCGTCGTTGTATATACCGTTATCCACAAACATAAAAAACGCATCGGCGCTCAGCACCTCGGCCCACTTGTAGCTGTAGTAGCCTGCAGCGTAGCCTCCGGCGAAGATATGGCTAAAGCCCCATTGGAATTTATTGTAGCTTGGAGGTTTTAGCACGCTCACCTCGTCGCGCACGCGATTCAGCACCTCCTGCACATCCACGGGATACTCCATATGCACGAGCATGTCGAAGAGGCCAAACTCGAGCTGGCGCAGCATCGCCATGGCGCTTTGGAAGTTTTTGGCCCTTTTAAGCCGCGCCACCATCTCGCTGGGAATTTGCTCGCCCGTTTGGTAGTGCTTGGCAAAAAGTCCCAGTACCTCCTCTTCGTAGGCGAAATTTTCCAAAAACTGGCTGGGAAACTCCACCGCATCCCACTCCACGCCGGCTATGCCACTCACGGCCGGCTCTTTGACTTCGCTAAGCAGATGGTGCAGCGCATGACCCATTTCGTGAAAAAGCGTCACCACGTCATCGGGGCGCAGGAGGCTTGGCTGGGTATCGGTAGCTGGAGCGAAGTTTGCCACGATGTAGGCTATGGGGTAGACCACCTCACCCTTTTCGTCGATATGGTGTGTGAGCCACTCATCCATCCAGGCTCCGCCGCGCTTGCCTTCCCTGGCTTCTAAGTCGAGATAGAGCCTGCCTACGAGTCTATGCGGAAGCGTGATTTCATAACAGGCCACACTCTCGTGCCACACTGGCGTCTCGATGCGCTGGAAGCTGAGGCCGAAGAGCTTGTGCAAAAAGCTAAAGAGCCCCTGCACCGTCGCCTCTTTTTCGAAATAGGGCTTGTACTCCTCATCATCCACGTTGTAGCGTGCCTTTTTTAGCTTTTCGCTCCAGTAGGCCAGGTCGAAGGCTTGCAGCTCTTCGCTAAATCCTTGCTCTTTAGCAAAGGCTTTGAGCTCTTCTAGTTCCCTTTCAGCCTGCGGTTTGCTGCGCTGTGCCAGATAGCGCAAAAACTCCACCACCTCTTCGGGGCTTTCGGCCATTTTGGTCTCGAGGCTCAGCTGCGCATAGTTATCAAACCCCAAAATCTCGGCCTTCTTGGCTCGCAGCGCCAAGATTTCGTCGATGAGTTTCTCGTTTTCGGGCGCTCTGGTGACGTAGGCCTTGTAGAGCTCTTCGCGCTTGGCGCGATTGGGTCCGTAGGTCATATAGGCGATGTAGCTTGGCTGCTTGAGGGTGAAGCGATAGCCCTCTTCGCACTTGGCGGCCTCTTTGAGGCTTTCTGGCATCCCCGCCACATCCTCTTGGCCGACGATCATCTCGTAGCTGTCGGTAGCTTTGAGGAGATTTTGGCCGAACCGGCTGGTCAGTTCGCTCAGGCGAACGTTTATCTTTTTGAGCTCGTTTTTGAGCGCTTCAGGCAGTGCTACACCACTGAGCTCAAACTCGATGAGCATATCTTCGAGCACTTTTCTTCGCTCACCCTCAGGCTCTTCACGCTCTAAAATCTCGCGAAGCGCCGCGTAGATCCGCTCGTTTTGGCCGATTTCGGTGTGGTAGCGGCTCAGATGCGGCAAAAGCTCGTTGTAGACGCCCTCGATTTTTGGCGTGTTCTTCACATGCGCAAGATGCGAGATGGGACTGAAGTAAAAGCCCAGTTTCTCTTCCATCAGCTGCAGCGGGCGCACGAAATTGTCGTAAGTTTTTTCCTCTAACTCCAAAAGCTCTTGAATCTTTTTCCTATTCTCTTCTATGGTCGCTAAAACCAGGTCTCTTTGTGCTTCGATATTCTCTTCGCTCGCTCGAAACTCAGGAAATGTCATAACCCCTCCTCCAAATCTTTTCGCACTCTTTCGATAAACTCCGCTATATCTGGAAGCTCCAGATGCGCCTCGCGGCGTTTTTCACCCCAGACGGGGTTGGGAAAGTAGCTGTCGTTTTTGAAGCGTGCCTGCACGTGCCAATGCACTTGCGGCAGCATATTGCCAAAGGATGCGATGTTGATCTTGTCGGGATTGAAGTAGTCAATCATCGCACGTTCGATGATGTCGATGGCTTTGAGGATCTCCTCCTTCGTCTCTTTGTCGCATTCGCTCCACTCTTTGCAGCTTCGCTTGGCAAAAACTTTGAGCCACGGGATTTCGAAAGGTTCTACTTCGATAAAAATCTTGTCGTTTTCAAAAACCATCTAACTTCCTTTGTGAATTTAGATTTTATCAAAAAATTGATGCTACAATATTCCAAATCGCAAGAAAGGCAGGTATGAAAAAGATAGTCTTGCTCCTCTTTGCAGCACTCTCACTTTTTGCCGCAATCGATTGGCGCACAAACTTTGACAAAGCCTACAAAGAGGCACAAGAGGCACACAAGCCGCTCTTTGTCTTTATCGAACGGCGCCACCCACCATGCCACTGGTGTGAAAAGATGAAGCACACGACGCTGAGCGACGCCAATATTTCCAACTATATCAACAAACACTTTATTCCGGTAAAATTGGAAAAATCCACATCCATCTACCCCGACGAACTCTACCCCAACTACGTCCCCACGATGTATGTAATCACCGGCGACAAAGTTATCAAGACCATCGTAGGGTACTGGGATGTTCACGACTTTTCCAGCGACCTTGCCGACGTAGAACGCTATCTTAGCAACGAATCAAACACATCAAAGGAGTAAATCATGGCCCAAATCCCCGTTTTCGACCCCACACCGCGCATCAAGGAGCGTGCACGCATCAACTCGATGGAGCAATACTGGCAAATGGTCAAAGAGGCCGAGAGTGATTTCGAAGGTTTTTGGGACAAGCTCGCCAAAGAAAAAATAGACTGGATAGAGCCCTATACCCAGGTGCTCGATGAGAGTGAAGCACCCTTTTACAAATGGTTCGTAGGCGGCAAGCTCAACGTCACACAGCAGTGCATCGACCGCCATCTCGAAAAGCGCAAAAACAAAGCGGCCATCATCTGGGAGGGCGAGCCGGGTGACAAGCGCGTCATCACCTACCGCGAGCTCTACTATGAAGTCAACAAATTTGCCAATCTGCTCAAAACGAAGTTTGGCATCAAAAAGGGCGATCGCGTCGTCATATACATGCCGATGATTCCAGAAGCCGCTTTTGCGATGCTGGCATGTGCCAGAATCGGTGCGATCCACTCGGTGGTTTTTGGGGGTTTTAGCGCCGAGGCGCTGCGCGACCGCATCCAGGATGCCCAGGCGAAGCTCGTCATCACCGCCGATGGAGCCTATCGCCGCGGTAAACCCTATCTGCTCAAACCCGTCGTGGACGTGGCACTCTCCAAAAACTGCGAAAGCGTCGAAGCGGTTCTCGTGGTGCGCCGCAACAACGAAGAGATAGCGTGGCATGAGGGGCGCGACTACGACTACTTCGAGCTCATCAAGGATATGCCAAGCCACTGCGAGCCCGAAATCATGGATAGCGAAGATCCCCTCTTCCTGCTCTACACCTCCGGCAGCACAGGCAAACCAAAAGGGGTACAACATGCGCAAGCAGGCTATATCCTGTGGGCGCAGCTGACGATGGAGTGGGTGTTTGATATCAAAGATGAAGACACCTACTGGTGTACCGCAGATATCGGCTGGATCACGGGCCACACCTATATCGTCTATGGACCGCTGGCAGCCGGTGCTACGACGCTGATGTACGAGGGTGTGCCCACCTACCCCGACGCAGGCCGCTGGTGGCGCATGATCGAAGAGTATCAGGTCAACCAATTCTACACCGCACCTACGGCCATCCGCCTCTTGCATAAATTAGGACCCGACGAACCGGACAAGTATGATCTCAGCTCTCTGTATATCCTCGGTACCGTGGGAGAGCCTATCAACCCCGATGCATGGATGTGGTATTTCGAAAAAGTAGGCCACAGCCAGTGTCCTATCGTCGATACATGGTGGCAGACCGAAACGGGCGGCCATATGATCAGTCCGCTGCCTGGCGCTACGCCTATCAAACCAGGCTCAGCCACATTCCCGCTGCCTGGAATTTTTGCCGAAATCATCGATGAAAACGGCAACAAAAAAGCACCCGGCGAAAAAGGGTACCTGTGTATCACCAAGCCTTGGCCCAGTATGATTCGCACCATCTGGGGCGATAGCGAACGATTCGTCAAAAGCTACTTTGGCACCTGCAAAAAGGAGGGCAAGCCGGTCTATTTTAGCGGTGACGGCGCCATCTACGACG
>WGBB01000198.1 GCA_015494505.1 Nitratiruptor sp.
ATAGCCTTGTAGATGCGGATGAAGTCTCTTTTCACCCACGTATCGTCGCTATCTCGATAGGCCACGTGGTCGTGAAACTCCTTCCAGCTGCCAAAGAGTGTGAGGATTGTCTCGGCAATGAACGGATCGTCGAACTCAAGGTTGTGATAAACGCCGTAGCTGATTGCCGCTTCTTTGGCCTTGCCGTAGGCCTTGGTAGCGATGAGCTCGTAGTTTTCCGAGCCTTGCGCGGCTTCGATGAAGTGTGCTGGTTTGGGCATGTAGCTATAGCTCCAGGAACCGAGAAGCTTTTTGGCCACACTACCCAGCTCTTTCGTGCTATCAAACTCGTCGGCCAATACGAACCAGTAGGCCTCCAATACGTCATCATCCAGCGCAGCGCCTGTGACGCTTCTGCTCACAAGCTGCATAATCTTGGCAAACTCTGCTCTAACTTGCGGCGTATCAGGTAGCATATTCGACTCCTTTCGCTCTGCTGGCAAATTTACTTATAGCCTCATTTGCTTTTTGCTTGAACTCATCTTGGGAAGTTTTTGGTGAGTCCTTATTGCGCCGTAGATAGTCAGCTTGCACGGTCAGCCACTCACGCTCTTGCATGATCGCAAAGAGCTCGTCGACGCTCTTGCCTGTAGCTATGCTGGTATTTTGCAAGTTTTTGAGTACGCCTTTTACGCCAAGCTCGGATTTGAATGGCTTTTTGATTTTTCTCCTGTAAGCGATGAGATCTTGGAGAAACTTTTCGTCTTTGTCTATCTCTTCCAGGAGCATTTTGATTTGAGTATCGTTTTGGCATTTATCGAGTAGAGTTTCTTTTTTTGCTTTGCTTTCACGATCGCTTTCGCTTTTTTGTGCTCCAGTAAGGGGGGAGATATTTAGAGGGGGGTTCTCTATATCTTCTCTTTCTCTTACTCTTTCTCTTATATAGGCTTCGGGTGGGGTATCACATCCCCCTCCTTGACCCCCTTCGGTAGGGGTATGGCAAGGGGTATCCGATGGGGTATCGGTAGGGGTATGGTATCCCCCTTGGCAAGGGGTATGTGATGGGGTTGAATGTCCCGTATTTTCAGCATTTATTGCGTTTTTGAAGTATTCATCATATGTGATATCTTTCTTTGCGAAGTAGCCTTCAAGTGACTGTTTAAGGGTGTACTTCATCGCTTCCCACACAAGTTCGAGCGTTGTATCTTCAAAGGTTATATCATCGACATGGCACTCTAAGAACTGCACTTTGCAAAGCGCCTTGTCAAACTCTACATATTGCTTATCAGTCAATTTTTTCTTTATTTTCCACCAATTTTGGAAGTGGTTGAAGGCGTTTCTCTCCATCATTTTTCACCCCCTTGGCAAGGGGTATCCGATGGGGTATCGGTAGGGGTATGGTATCCCCCTCCTTGACCCCCTTCGGTAGGGGGTAGGCAACCCCCTTGCGATCCCAGATATTGTAGACTCTTTCTCATATCTCTACCCCTTTCTTTGCGTCTTTCATACCCTGCACATACGCGCGCTCTACCCAGTATTTGATCCACTGCAAAGGCACGCGCAGGCGCTCCTTTTTGAAATAGCCTCGTTTGCGCCAGTACGCATAGAGTTTGCGGTTGTAGTAGCGCAGCGCTTCTTCGCGAGGCAGCGGTTTCGGCAAGTTCGCCGTGAAATCCGCCTCTTCCAGATCCGCTTTCACTTCGCCTCGCTCCAGCTTCTCCAGCCACTCCATACGTCGTTTGAGCCAAAGCTCACCTTTTGTCACGCCAACCCCAACGCCCGCTTGATCCAGCCCTCGATGAAGAGGGCCTGATGCGGATTGCGTTTGACTTCTCTCGCATAGTGAAGCGCCCTGATCTTGCGAAACATCTCTCGCACATTTTCCCTGCCCCACTCGTCGAGAGCGTAGGAGAGAGTATGCAACGTCACGGGGCCTATCACGCCATCGACGGCGATTTTGTAGCCGAGCTGATTGAGCGCCTCTTGGAGCATCTTCGCTCCGTTTGTGCGATCCGTCGGATTGACCGTGGCGTCGAACACCAAGAAGGCTATCTCGTCGTCTATCATTGTGAGCGCGTCGCCTTTGATGCGGCGCCAAAACTTCTCTTTGTAAAAGCTACGCACCGCTCGCTCCAGCTCTTCCTGCGCCTCGGCTCCCAGTACGGGCGTGACGTCGCCTTTTTTGAGCGCATCGATGCCGCCAATGCGATGTTTGGCGTCGTCTATGATTTTCCAGCCAGACCACTTGGGGTGGTAGCGTCTGGAGATACCTTTGTAGGTTTCACCGCCTCTATCGCTTTTGCGATTTGAATATGTCCCCTCGTGGGCGAGGGTTTTGGATAAAATCTCACTAAATGTAACCATTTACAACCTTTCCACCATTTCCATCAATCTTGCATCCAGCCGATCCAAAATCTCTCTAAATTTCTTGATTTTCTTTCTAAGCCTCGCAGCCTCGTCATAATCTATCTCACCGTCTTCAAGCGCTTGCATCACCTCTTTTGCAAACTCCCCAAGCTCCACTTCCAGCTTGAGATTTGTTTTTATGACGAGATTGACGATCTGCTCTTTTGGCGCTTCGCCGCGCTTGATGAGGCTATAGCCGTAGTGGTTGGCAAGAGTTCTTAGAGGGATTGATTTTGAGTCTAAAAGATTATCGAGTATAATAATAAAGTGGTCGAGTTTGAGCAGCAGTTGCGTATTTGGATTGAGCAGGTTGCGCAGCTGCTGCGATCTGTTTTTTTTGCCGTAACCAAGAGCCGCGGCTATTTTGTCTTTGGGGTCGTATCCCCTTTTTGTTTTAAAATCGTATATGCCTGCGTTGATGGCGTCATATATAAACGGATGTTTGTACGTCTGCATTCTTTGCCCCCTTTCTTTTTGATTTTTGCGACCATCCTCCTATGTTAGTTGGTTCGCCTCCCAAAAAGGCAGGGGGGCAAGGACAGGCACATCCGTCAAAGCCTGCCCTTTTGGGAGGTGAACATATTTTTGTTTATATATGTGCATTATAAACATTTTATTGTGTATTGTCAAGAGTCACATATTACTTTTGGAGGTGCATTATGGATTTTGAAGCAGCGTTGGAGAATCTTGTAAACAAAATAGAGCGGTTGCGCAATAGCGTCCAGACTGAAGAAGCTACCAAAACTTCATTTGTATTGCCGTTGCTGCAAACGCTTGGATATGATATTTTCGACCCTACCGTAGTCGTCCCTGAATTTACAGCAGACATAGGTAGAAAAAAGGGCGAAAAAGTCGACTATGCCATTATGATAGACGGCGAGCCGCTCATTCTCATAGAGGTCAAACCACATACGCAAAAGCTCGACAGGCACAAAACGCAGCTTGAACGATACTTTACTGTCACACCGAGCAAGTTCGCTATTCTTACTAATGGTATCGAGTACCGTTTTTATTCCGACCTTGATGAGAAAAACATTATGGATGAAGAGCCGTTTTTGGTCATCGATATGCTCGACCTCAAAGAGCGAGACAAAAAAGAGCTCGAAAAATTTAGAGCGGACAAGTTCGATATAGACAACATCCTCAGTATGGCCGGTAATCGCAAATACATAAATAGCATCAAAGAGCTTCTTAAAAGCGAGCTTATTGATCCGAGCGATGAGTTCGTGCGATTTTTCGCATCAAAGTTGACAGATAAACCACTGCGCCACAATGTTATAGAAAAATTCAAAAAATATGCCGCACAAGCCTTCAAAGAGATCCAAGACGATATAGTCCTTGAAAAAATTAATTCACTAAAAGAACGAATAAACGAAGACACTGAGGAAGAGGTGCAAACTCCTGAAGAACCAAAAGATAAAGGTATAGTAACAACAGAAGAAGAGCTCGAAGGATACTATATAATCAAATCTATCC
>WGBB01000199.1 GCA_015494505.1 Nitratiruptor sp.
CGTCTTTGATGGTTTTCTTGCCGGCACGGATGATATCGCCGTTTGGCAGCACCGCGCGCAGCGCCATAACATAATCTTTCGTGATGCCGTATTTGGCCGCGCGCATCCCGCCGGCGTTTTCGGCGACATTTCCGCCGATGGTGGAGTAGTCCTGGCTGGCTGGGTCTGGTGGATAGAAGAGTCCCAGCTTTTCCACTTCGCGCTGTAGCTCTTTGTTGATGACGCCGGGTTGCACTACGGCTACCATATTTTTGGTGTCGATCTCGAGGATCTTGTTCATATGCTTTTCCACAGCCAGCACCACGCCGCCGCTTACAGGCAGCGCACCGCCCGTAAAGCCGCTGCCGGCACCTCTGGGGACCACCGGGATTTTGTGCTCGTTGCAGTATCTTAGCACCGCACTCACGTCGGCTTCATCGCGCGGAAAGACCACGAGATCGGGCTCGAAATGCTCACGCGTCGCGTCATACGAGTAGGCGAGCCTGTGTGCACGGTCTGCTTTGACGTTTTCAGCTCCTACGATCTTTTGGAGTGCTTGTATGTGCTTTTGCATCATCGCTCCAGTTTTTTGTAGTAGTCGAAAAAGTTATACTCGTCGCTGGAGAAAAAATCAAAAAGCGATCCGGGAATGCGGCGAAATCGGTTGTAGAATGGCAGTTTCGTCTCTTTTCCGCTTGTACCAACTTCCAAAGACCCCACTTTTTTGAAGCTGTAGCAGTCCACTATGTCGGTGCCGCTTCTTTGGGCGATGTAGAGTTTGGCCAGGGCGTAGCGGTTGCAAAAATCTTTGAAATCTTCGCGCTCAGGTCTCTTGTGGCCCCGTTTTGCCAGCTCTGCGGCGAAGAGGTCCGGGTGCAGCAGCTTCTCTGAAGCTTGCGCGGCAATAGATTGATAGGTCTGTAGATTGGGTGCGATAATGAGTGCGCGGTCGTAGAGATAACCCAAAATCACCTTGTCACCCTTTTGGGGTTTTGTCAGAGGCTTTGGCAACGCATCTTGGGCCAGGGCGTCAAAGACTTCGAAGCGGATGGTATCGGGTGCCATGAGGATAGCGCGCGCCACGATGGTGCGATGCTTATCGTCGTAGCTGTGTACCACGATGCCGCTGGTGCCCACAGGAAGTGTCACATTTTCGATTTTGGCGCTCTTGCCGTCGGTGCTTATGATGTGTGAAGTTGAGGCTGCAAAAAGCACGAGAGGTAGCCAAAGAAGTAGGAAAAGTCGTCTCAAATCGAGGCTCCTTGTTTAAAAATTTGTATTATCATACCAAAGATTTCGTAAGAGCACTATTTTTGCTACCAAAGTCGCTTAGTTTTAAGCCATTTTAGTGTACTATTTTTCTTTTAAACCACCGGTGAGGCTGCAGATGCGAGGAGTCATTGTAATTTTTCTTTTAGCATTCTATGCTTTTGCAAACACCATAACGTACGAGCGATGGCCCAAGGGTGAGACGCTGCTATCGTTTTTGTCGCGCAACGGGATAGATGCAAGTCTCTACTACCAGCTCGACGGTGAGGAAAAAGAGCTGGCCAGTGAAATACGAGCCGGCATCAAATATATCGAAAACCGCGATGAAGAGGGGAAACTGGCGCAAGCGCTCATCCCTATCAACGAAGAGTTGCAGCTGCACCTTTTTACAAAACACGGTCGTTATGTATTGGAGCTTTCGCCCATCAATTATCAGCTTTTTGAAGATGCTTTCGGGCTAGTGCTCGCAGGCAGCCCCTATGTGCAGATACAAAAGGCGACGAATAATGTCCGCCTCGCCCACGCATTCGTGCGCGCTTTTAAGCATAGCGTCGACTTTACGCGTGTGCACAAAGGTGACCGCATCGCTGTAGTCTATAAACAAAAGGTGCGCTTGGGAGATTACTTCGGGATGCCCGACATCAAAGCGGCTGCAGTGCAGATAGGACGCACGAAGCGCTACGTTTTTGAGTTTAACGAGCGTTACTTTGACGAAAAGGGGCGGGAATTAGAGAAATTTATGCTCATTCGCCCCATCCCGGGAGCGCGCATCACGTCGCGGTTTACGCGCAAACGATGGCATCCCATTTTGCATCGCTACCGTGCGCATCTGGGCGTGGATTTCGGTGCCAGACGCGGTACACCCATCCGTGCCGCAGGTAACGGTCGCATCACCTTTTGCGGTCGCAAAGGGGGATACGGCAACGTCATCATCATCAACCACGGTGGCGGGTATAAGACGCTCTATGCGCATATGGCACACTTTCGACGAGGGATGCATCGCGGCAAATATGTCAAGCAGGGACAGGTCATCGGCTATGTGGGCAGTACGGGTCTTAGCACCGGGCCGCATCTGCATTTCGGTCTCTATCGCGGTAATCGCGCCATCAACCCGCTGCGGGTAGTGCATATCGCCAAGAGTCGCCTCAGCGGTAAGAAACTGCGCCTCTTTCGTGCACAGGTGAAGCGCTACAAAGCCCAGCTCGACAAGCTTTTGCGACACCCCAAAGAGCCGCTCAAAATCGAGCCGGTACAAAAGAGTTATTGCAAGCAAGGAGGGGAGAATGCAAAAGGATGAGCTGTTAAAAATACGCCACGTCCTCGAAGCGGAGCTAGCAAGCGGTGAAATCACGCTCCACCCATCGGAAATAGCCGCCTATTTAAAATATCTCTATAGCCAAGATAGAGACGATTTCTATGCACTGCTCAAGCGCCTTCCCGAAGAGGTGTTGGGTGAGGTGCTTTTGGAGTTGCCCGAATCGATAAAAGACGATGCCATCGAGCACCTATCGGCCAAGAAGCTCGCCCAGGCCATCGACGAGCTCGATAGCGATGATGCGGCGGATTTGGTCAAGGATATCGAGGATGTGGATGAAGCGCTGGAGCAGCGCGTTATGGAGCGCCTCGAAGATATCGATAAAGATTACAAGGAACAGATTGAAACTCTAAGCTCCTACGATGAATCCACTGCCGGGGCATATATGCAAACGGAGGTCTTCAAGGCCTATGAGGATGAGAAAATTGAGGAGGCGATCGAGCGCCTCAGACGTCTCAAGGCCGAAGGGGAGCTTTCCAATGTCCATCAGGTCTATGTGGTGGACCGTGATGATCATCTTAAAGCCATCATCCCCCTCGAAGACCTCATTCTCTACGACTTTCGCACCAAAATCGCCGAGATTATCGGCGATAAACGCTATGAGCCTATCGCCGTGCGTGTGGATGAGCCGATAGCGGATGTGATCAAGAAATTTGAAGATTATGACCTTGCCGTGGTGGCCGTGGTGGACGATGAAGGTAGGCTTCTTGGTCGTATCACCTCCGACGATATCATCGATCTTGTGGAAGAGCAAGCCACCGAACAGATCTACAACCTCGCAGGTGTGGAAGATGAAGTGGAAGAAGAGGGCGATATCAAGGAGGTGACAAAAAAGCGTGCCTGGTGGCTGCTCATCAATCTCGGTACGGCGATTTTGGCCTCTTTCGTGATCGGGCTTTTTGATGAGACGATCCAAAAGTACGTAGCACTGGCGGTTTTGATGCCGATCGTCGCTTCGATGGGCGGCAATGCCGGCACACAGACGCTGACAGTCGTGGTGCGCAAACTGGCTCTAGGCGAGATAGACTGGCAAAACGCCAAGCGTGCGCTCTTGCAAGAGACGCTCATTTCGCTGCTCAACGGCCTCATCTTTGCGGTGGTGATGGGCGCGATAGCCTGGATATGGTTCGATGATAGGATGCTTGGTGTGGTGATAGCCCTCGCGATGGTGATCAATCTCTTGGCGGCCGGGTTTTTCGGTGCTATCATCCCGCTCTTTCTCAAGCGCATCGGCCAAGACCCTGCAGTGGGAAGCAGCGTGCTGCTGACCACCGTGACGGACGTGGTGGGCTTTTTCGCCTTTTTAGGACTAGCAAAAGTGATGCTGGTGCACTGAGATGATCAAACGCATCGAAAATCTTCAAAACCCTCGATTCATCGAGCCGGTGCGCATCGTCTACGAGCGCGACGGCAAGGAGCTGAGCTGGGAAGCGGTGCGTGCCCACGACAGCGTGGCGGTGCTTTTGTACGACCCTACGAAGCGAAGCTTCGTGCTGGTCAAGCAGTTTCGTCCGGCACTTTATATGCAGCAAGGATTAGCGTATAGCTATGAGCTATGCGCCGGTATCGTGGATAAAGAGAAGTCCCTCGAACAGATCGCCATCGAAGAGGTGGCAGAAGAGACCGGCTACAAGGTAGATGCCATCCAAAAAATCACCAGCTTCTACACCTCCGTGGGCTTTGCCGGCAGCCGCCAGACGCTCTACTATGCCGAGGTCTCAGAGCGTATCGGCAGCGGCGGCGGGATAGAGGATGAGAAGATAGAGGTGGTGTTCCTACCTATCGAAAAAGCGAGAGACTTCATGTTTGACGAGTCCAAGCCAAAGACCCCTGGACTCCTCTTTGCTTTTTGCTGGTGGTTCGAGCGGTTTAGTTATTAGTAATTGGTTTATTGGTATATTGGTTTAGTTGTCACAATAGCGTTGCAGCAAGCATCCATACGCATCGATACGCCTATCGCGAAGAAACGGCCAGATATCGCGCACGGCTTTGGTGCGCTCCGTATCTATGTCGTACATTAACACCTGTTCACTTTCGTTATCCGCTTGGGCGAGGATCTCTCCCTGGGGACCGCAGACGAAGGAGTTGCCCCAAAAGCGAATCCCATCGAGGCACCCCGTCGGGTCTTTTTCAAATCCCACACGATTGACGCTAAGTAGCGGCAGACCGTTGGCTATGGCGTGGCTGCGCTGGATGGTGATCCAGGCATCCAACTGGCGCTGCTTCTCATCTTCGGGGTCTGCGTCGAACCAGCCGATGGCCGTGGGGTAGATGAGCACTTCTGCGCCTTTTAGCGCCATAATCCTAGCAGCCTCTGGATACCACTGGTCCCAGCACACCAGCACGCCGAGCCTTCCCACGCTCGTCTCGATCGGCTCGAATCCCAAGTCTCCCGGTGTGAAGTAGAACTTTTCATAAAACCCGGGGTCATCCGGGATGTGCATCTTGCGATATTTGCCGGCGATGCGGCCACGGTCGAAGACTACGGCGGTGTTGTGATAGAGCCCGGGAGCGCGCATCTCAAAAAGGCTCGCTACTAGTACGATATCGTGCTTCTTGCTAACATCCTGCCAAAAAGTCACGTCATCCTCAAACTCTTTTGCATAATCGAAAAAGCGCGTATCTTCACACTGGCAAAAGTACTCTGTCTGGTGGAGCTCTTGAAGCACCACAAGCTGGGCATCCTCAGCCTTTTGGATGAGCTCGAGGGTACGCTTGATTGTGGCTTCTTTGGAGCCGTGATAGCGCTGCTGGATGAGGGCTACTTTCATGAGCGTCCTTTGAGGAGGGATAGAAAAAAGAGCAGTGAAGCGACGAGGATGATGGCAGCGGTGGCCGAGATGTCGAGTTTGTATGCTGCCACAAGACCCGCTACCATCACCACAAAGGCCAGTACGCCGCTAAGAAGTATGGTCTGGCGAAAATCTCTCGCAAAGCGCTCTGCCACAAAGGGCGGCACGCTAAAAAGGGCGATGACGAGGATGAGACCGATGGAGCGGATGCTCATCACGATGGTAAGCGCCATGAGTAGCAGCAAGAGCGTGTGTAAAAATCCCACGTGCACTCCCCGTGCCAGCGCAAACTCCCTATCGTAGGCCATAGCCAAGAGATGGTGGTAGTAGCGCCAAATAAAAAGCAAGAGCAGCACATCGACCCCTGCCATATAGGCAAGGTCGCTATTTGGCACCAGCAAGATATCACCGAAAAGATAGGCCAAAAGGTCGCTTCTGTAGCCGGGAGTGAGGTCAATGAAGATGATGCCGATACTCATCCCAAGAGCCCAGAGCACGCCTATAGTGACATCGAGGTGCTTGGTATTGCGCAGTGTCAGATAGGCTAAAAGCGCTGCGAGCGCAAGGGCAAACGCCGTCGCTCCCAAAAGGATCGAGATGCCAAGATAGATGGCGATCCCCACACCGCCGTAGCTGCCGTGAGCGATGGAGGCGGCGAGGTAGGTAGAGCGGTTAATGAGCATGAGGGGACCGATGATAGCGATAGCGACGCTAAGCAGCGCTGCAGCGATGAAAGAGTGGGAAAAGAGCGTGAGCATCTCACTCATGGGCACACCCTTTGGAGAGCTCCTCGAAAAGATCCATCTCACAAAAGTGCTCTTCGTCGCGATGGATATGCAAGGGGATGTTTTCATGCACGATGAGGGTGCGGTTGATGTAGAGCACTCTGTCGACTCCCTCGAAGATGATGTTGATATCGTGGCTGACGACGATTTTGGTGATGTCGAGAGTTTGCAAGAGGCGGTAGATCTCCTTTTGGGCCTTGATATCCACCGAGGCTGTGGGTTCGTCGAGGATGAGGATTTTGGGATCGCTCACCAGGGCACGGGCTAGTAGC
>WGBB01000200.1 GCA_015494505.1 Nitratiruptor sp.
AAGGCGCCATCGGCTTTTTGATGCGCTTCAACTATCTTTTGCGAAAAAACGGTATCGACTATCGCTTTACGCTTTCAAAACACAAGCCCATAGGCCGCTTCGAGCCATTGGAGATTTTCGACTTTGGCAACGAAATCTATAAAGCCCTCACGGCCGACAAAGCCTACCTCGATATCCACAATTTCCAGCCAGTAGGCAGCGCCAAACCTCAACATCCAAGCAGACTCAACCCAAGCCTACCTAAAAATATCGCCGATATCGTCTATAAGATGGTCCATCCCAAAATGAGCGAACGCTACCAGGTCTTTAGCGAAATCCTCAAAGATATGCCCTATAGCTAAAGACGAAACTCCTCCTCTATCCCTTTCGCTAATGCCGCGCCTTTTGGCGTGAGGCCACCTTCATCCACAAACTGCTCTTTTTTGAGCTCTTTAAGCAACCTTTTGCCTTCTTTCCGACTAAAGACATGGGCGTTTTCCAGCATCGCCAATACATCCAGAAGCGACTCCTCCTGCCGCTTTTTTGCGATAGCCAAAAGCAAGACTTTTTTATTGATTTCCATTTTATTCCTTTGCAAGTGGAAAAAAGATATAATAGCCAAAATTTTTCTATAGAGGTTTTGGTATGGCGGATCTGTTCGAGAGCAATCAAGATATCCAAGAGATAGATATAGAAGAGACACTCAAGAGTAGCTATCTCGACTACTCCATGAGCGTCATCATCGGCCGTGCGTTGCCCGATGCCAGAGACGGCCTCAAGCCCGTGCATAGACGCATCCTCTATGCGATGAACGAGCTGGGTCTGACTAGCCGTGCGGCCTATAAAAAGAGCGCACGTATCGTCGGGGACGTAATCGGTAAATACCACCCACACGGCGATAGCGCGGTCTATGAAGCACTTGTGCGTATGGCACAGCCCTTCTCTATGCGCCTGCCGCTCATTGACGGTCAGGGAAACTTTGGCTCCATCGACGGCGACAGCCCCGCTGCGATGCGCTACACCGAAGCGAGGATGACGAGTCTTGCAGAAGAGCTGCTGCGCGACATCGACAAAGATACCGTCGATTTCATCCCCAACTACGACGACACGCTCACCGAGCCCGATGTGCTCCCGACCCGCGTACCGAACCTCCTGCTCAACGGCTCGAACGGCATCGCCGTAGGTATGGCTACCAACATCCCGCCGCACCGCCTGGATGAACTCATCGATGCACTGCTCATACTCATCGACAACCCAAAAGCCGAACTTTCTGAAATCATGGAAGTGCTACCGGGTCCCGACTTTCCCACAGGCGGCATCATCTTTGGCAAGCAAGGTATCCAGAGCGCCTACAGCACCGGCCGCGGCCGCATCAAGGTACGTGCAAAGACCCATATAGAAAAGCTCAAAAACAGAGAAGCCATCGTCATCGACGAGATTCCCTACCAGGTCAACAAAGCGCGCCTCATCGAGCAGATCGCACAGCTCGTGCGCGAAAAACAGATCGACGGCATATCCGAAATCCGTGACGAGAGCGACAGAGAGGGAGTACGCGTCGTCATCGAGCTCAAAAAAGATGTGATGAGCGACATCGTCCTCAACAACCTCTACAAATCGACGCAGATGGAGACCACCTTCGGTATCATCTTGCTTGCCATCATCAACAAAGAACCGAAAGTCTTCACTCTCATCGAGCTGCTCAACCTCTTTTTGAATCATCGCCGCACGGTGGTGATCCGACGCACCATCTACGAACTGGAAAAAGCGCGTGCACGCGCACATATCCTCGAGGGTCTGCTCAAAGCGCTGGACAATATCGATGCGGTCATCGCCACCATCAAAGCCAGCGAAGATACGCCTACGGCGCGCGCGAACTTGATGGAAAAGTTCGATCTTACCGAGATCCAGGCCAACGCGATTTTGGATATGAAGCTCCAGCGCCTCACGGGCCTCGAGCGCGAAAAACTCGAAAACGAATACAAAGCACTGCTTGCTGAGATCGAGCGCCTCAGCGCCATTCTCAAAAGCGAAGAGAAACTCAACGAAATCATCAAAGAGGAGCTCATCGAAATCAAGGAGAAATTCTCCACACCGCGCCTCACCGAAATCGTGGAGAGCTACGACGAGATCGATATCGAAGACCTCATCCCCAACGAACCGATGGTGGTCACCATCACCCATCGCGGCTACATCAAACGCGTGCCGCTCAAGCAGTATGAAAAGCAAAAACGTGGCGGCAAGGGTAAAACCGCCGTCACCACCTATGAAGACGACTTTATCGAAGATTTCTTCATCTCCAATACGCATGATACGCTCATGTTCATCACCGACCGCGGGCAGCTCTATTGGCTCAAGGTCTACAAAATCCCCGAAGCCGGCCGCACCGCCAGAGGCAAGGCCGTAGTGAATCTGCTGCAGCTTGAGCCTGATGAAAAGATCATGGCTATCATTCCTACCACCGACTTTAGCGAGGATAAGTCCCTGGCCTTCTTTACGAAAAACGGTATCGTCAAACGTACCAACCTCGCAGAGTTTAGCAACATCCGCAGCCGCGGTGTGCGCGCCATCACTCTCGATGAGGAGGACCAGCTGGTCACGGCCAAAATCGTCAAACCCCAAACCAAGTGGCTCTTCATCATCACCAAAAAAGGGATGTGTATCCGCTTCCCCGTCGACAACGTGCGCGAAATGGGACGCTCAGCACGCGGCGTGACGGGTATTCGCTTCAAACAAGAGGGCGACTACGTGGTAGGCGCCGAAACCATCGAAGATGAAAGCCAAGAGCTATTGACCGTGAGCGAAAAAGGTATCGGTAAACGCACCGAAGCCAAAGAGTATCGCGAACAGAGCCGGGGCGGCAAAGGCGTCATCGCCATGAAACTCACGCCAAAAACAGGCGACGTAGTGGGTGTAGTCACCGTAGAAGAGAACAAAGACCTGATGGTACTCACCTCCAAAGGCAAAATGATTCGCGTGGATATGGAGAGCATCCGCAAAGCGGGCCGCAACACCAGCGGCGTGATGATCGTGCGCCTCGAGAGCGGCGATAGAGTTATTAGCATCGCAAAATGTCCAAAAGAAGAGAAAGAGGAGGAATTCAGTGAGGAAGTTTAATGTAGCAGTAGTCGGCGTCACGGGCGCCGTGGGTGAAGAGATGCTACGCGTAATGGAAGAGGTGGATTTTCCCGTAGCGAAGCTGGTACCGCTGGCTAGCAAACGCAGTGCCGGAAGCATAGTAGAATACAAAGGCAAAGAGTACACCGTTTTGGAGCTCACTGAAGATGTCTTTGAAAAAGAGGATGTAGAAATCGCTCTCTTTAGCGCAGGCGGCAGCGTCTCTGCACACTTCGCTCCCTTCGCTGCCGAAGCAGGTGCCGTGGTAATCGACAACACCAGCCACTTTCGCATGGACCCAGAGGTCCCGCTCGTAGTACCAGAAGTCAATCCAGAAGATATCGCGGCCTGGAAAACCAAAGGCATCATCGCCAACCCCAACTGCTCCACCATCCAGATGGTGCAAGCCCTAAAGCCCCTCGATGAAAAGTTTGGCATCAAACGTGTGGATGTGGCCACCTACCAGGCCACGAGTGGAGCAGGCAAGAGCGCTATGGAGGAGATGGTAAATCAGATGCGCGACTTTTTTAATTTCAAGCTTGATGAGAGCGAAAAGAAGAAATTTCCGCATCAAATCGCACTCAACGTCATCCCCCAAATCGACAAATTTCTCGACAACGGCTACACCAAAGAAGAGATGAAGATGGTGAATGAGACCAAAAAGATCATGCACAAAAACATCGAAGTCTCCTCTACCTGCGTGCGCGTGCCGGTGCTGCGAGGCCACAGCGAAGCTGTAACGGTCTGGTGCGAAAAAGATG
>WGBB01000201.1 GCA_015494505.1 Nitratiruptor sp.
AAAGTGCGTTTTTGGGTAGCGAGCCGCGGCCACCACGCGGACATCGGCGGTAGCGTGCCTGGCAGTATGCCACCATTTTCGAGATGGCTATCCGAAGAGGGCGCTATCATCGAAGCGTTTCCTGTGGTAGAAGAGGGGAGGTTTGCTGAAGCGAAACTGTATGAGATATTCCAAAAAGCAGGAGCGCGCCGCATCGAGGATAACATCAGCGACATTCGCGCACAAATCGCGGCCAATATGGAAGGGATCAGAGGAGTCCTGGAGATTGCGGACTATGCGTGGTTTTTCCAGCGCATCCAGGCTATCAGTGCCACAAAAGTACGTGACTTTTTCGCGCATCTTACTGACAAAGAGGCGGAAGATTATCTCGACAACGGCGTGCGCATCCATCTAAAGGTCTATAAAGAGGATGACAAGGTTATCTTCGATTTTCGCGGTTCCAACGCACAGCTGCTTTCTAACCAGAACGTTCCCTACGCCGTGGTACGCAGTGCCGTGCTCTATGCGGTGCGGGTAATGCTGGGCGAAGATGTGCCGCTCAACGAGGGGCTTTTGGAGCCGCTGCAGATCCTCGTACCCAAAAGTTCGCTTCTCGATCCCGATCCCGAGCTGGCCGTAGTGGGTGGCAATGTGACTACCAGCCAGCGCATCGTGGATGTGATCTTCAAGGCTTTTGGCATCGCCGGTGCCAGCCAAGGGTGTATGAACAACGTCATCATCGGAGACGAGCATTTTGGCTACTACGAAACCATCGCTGGGGGTGCGGGAGCGACAGCTGCGAGAGATGGCGCCAGCGGGGTGCACACCCATATGACCAATACCAAAATCACCGACCCAGAAATCATCGAGCGGCGCTATCCTTTTATGATAGAGCGTTTTTGCTTGCGCCACGGCAGCGGTGGAGCCGGCAAATACCGAGGAGGTGATGGCGTGGAGCGTATCTATCGCTTCTTTTCGCCGCTGCAGGTGAGCCTGCTCACCGAGCGCCGCGTCTTCGCACCCTATGGGATGGCTGGGGGCCGGCCGGGAATGAGGGGTGAAAATATCTTGGAGCGAGAGGGCAAGCGCTACGACCTTCGCTCCAAAGCGAGCCTCACCGTCCGACCCGGCGACAAACTCATTATCAAAACCCCAGGCGGTGGCGGATACGGCGAGCTAGCCTAAGTTTTGTGATACAATTGACTAAAGGAGTATTTGTGTCTGTTGTAGAGGAGAGGTTGGAGCGATATTTTATGGAAGCGAAGTGCCATATCGACAAAATGGAGAGTGCGCGCACAGTTTTACGAAGCGCTATGCCGCTCTCGTCGGAGTCTCTTGCCAAGTTGGATGAAAGAGCGCAGGATAAGCTCGATATTTTGCTTTTTCGCTTTGCCAAGCTCCAGATTTTGCTTTTTCGCTTTGCCAAGCTCCAGGATCTCCTGGGCTTCAAGATTTTTCGCACCCTTTTGAGCTACAGCGGGTTCGATACGGATGTGGCATTTGTGGAGATTTTGGCCGAATTGGAGCGAGCGGGGCTGATCGAAACGGATCGATGGTTGGCTCTACGTGATGCGCGCAATGCCGTAGCACACGAGTATCCAGGCGAGACAGATCATATTATCCGAGAGCTCAATTTCATCTACGAAGAAGTGGAGTATCTCATCGCTCTTACGAAGCGGTTCGAGGAGTATTACAATGCGATTAAGTCCAAAAGAGCAGCGAGAGATTAAAACTATTCTTTGCCAACTCTTTGGAGAAGTCAAAATCTATATTTTCGGCAGTAGACTCGATGATACGAGAAGAGGCGGCGATATCGACATTTTTGTGCAAATTAGGAAACCTACAGGAAATCTACGTGCAAAACGGGCAAAAGCGCAGCTGCTTTTGGAAGAGAGACTCCTCAAGCCTGTCGATATCCTCATCGAAGGAGAGGTGCAAAGCACCATAGCCGAAGAGGCGAAAAGGGGTGTGGAGATTTAAGAGTAAAAAATCCGCACCTTTTTGCGCAGGCGCAGTTTTTGCTCCACGGGTACATCGGTGGCATGGAGGCTCAGCCACTTGAGGTTAGAAAGCGTAAAGAGCACGTCGGCATCGGTGATGGGATTGTTGGATAGATCGAGATTGATCAGTGTCGGGATCTTTGCTAATGGTGCGATGTCCACTATCTCGTTGGCAGGAGCTATCAGTTTTTTGAGTTTAGGGAGGTTCTCGAGCGGCGAGAGGTCGCTGATGCGGTTGTGGCTGATGAAGAGGTATTTGAGATTATAAAATCCTCGCAGAGGCTCCAAGCTTTCGATGTGGTTATGCGAGAGCGCCACTTTGCGTAGATGCGGTAGGTGTGCAAGAATCGAGATATCTTCGATCTCATTTCGTGATAGGGCGATATTTTCCAAAAAGTCCATTTTGGCTACCTCTTGGGGAATCTCTTTTAGACCCAATCCTCGCAGATCCAAATAGTAGCGTTTAGTGGCGAAAGTTTCTTCGATGATTTTATCTAGATTTTTCATACTCTTATCATAGCATAAAGCCTACAGAAATTTTTAATATTTTTTGTCCTATCATTAAAAAAAGGAGTGACATGGACAAAGAAGCTATCAAAAAACGACTCTTCGAGGTGATCGATAGCCTCAAGGACAAAGTGATCAGGGTACGCCGCGATATCCACAAGCATCCAGAGCTCTCTGGTCACGAGGAGCATACCAAGTACTTGGTCAAAGGAATTTTGGAGATCGAAGGATACGAGATCAAAGAGTTCGAGGGACATCATGGGCTCTTGGCCGATCTGATCGTCGATCCTGACAAGCCCTTCGTGGCAATCAGAGCCGATATGGACGCTTTGCCTATCCAAGAGCAGACGAACAAACCCTATGCCAGTGAAGTCAAAGGGGTGATGCATGCCTGCGGTCACGACGCCCATACCGCTATCGCCGTGGGCAGCGCTATCGCTATGATGCAGGTCAAAGATCAGTTGCCGTGGAATGTACGCTTCATTTTCCAGCCCTCGGAAGAGGTCAATGAAGGGGGAGCTTCGCAAATGATCGAAGATGGAGTCTTGGAGGGGGTCAAGGCGATCTTCGGACTGCACGTCTATCCTTATCTGATGACGGGGCAGATCGGCTACAAATATGGGGTGATGATGGCCAGTGCCGATACCTTCGAGATCGAAATCTTTGGTAAAAGCGCTCACGGGGCCAGACCCCACGAGGGGGTGGATGCCATCTTGGTCGCTTCCATGTGCGTCAACTCCCTCAATCATATCATCTCCAGGCGCATCGATCCGCTCCATCCAGCCGTCATCAGTCTCGGCACGATCGAGGGTGGTACGGCTCCAAACGTGATCTGTGATCATGTACGCCTCACTGGCACCGTTCGCACCGTCAACGAGGGGGTGCGCAAGAAGATCCCCGAGATGATGGAGGATGCCGTCAAAGGCAACTGCCACAGTATGGGAGCGAACTACAACTTCCATTACAATTTTGGCAACCCGGAGCTCATCAACACCGACTGGGCCGTGGACATCAT
>WGBB01000202.1 GCA_015494505.1 Nitratiruptor sp.
AAAGTGCGTTTTTGGGTAGCGAGCCGCGGCCACCACGCGGACATCGGCGGTAGCGTGCCTGGCAGTATGCCACCATTTTCGAGATGGCTATCCGAAGAGGGCGCTATCATCGAAGCGTTTCCTGTGGTAGAAGAGGGGAGGTTTGCTGAAGAGAAACTACGCGAGATATTCCAAAAGGCTGGAGCGCGCCGCATCGAAGATAACATCAGTGACATCCGCGCGCAAATCGCGGCCAATATGGAAGGAATCCGAGGAGTCCTAGAAATTGCGGACTATGAGTGGTTTTTCGAGCGCATCCAAGCTATCAGTGCCGCCAAAGTGCGCGACTTTTTCGCAGGTCTCACTCCCAAAGAGGCGGAGGATTATCTCGACAACGGCGCACGCATCCATCTGAAAGTCTATAAAGAGGGCGACAAGGTCATCTTCGATTTTCGCGGCTCCAACGCGCAGCTGCTTTCTAACCAAAACGCTCCCTACGCCGTGGTACGCAGTGCCGTGCTTTATGGGGTGCGGGTGATGCTGGGTGAAGATGTGCCGCTCAACGAGGGGCTTTTGGAGCTGCTGCAGATCCTCGTACCCAAAAGCTCACTGCTTGATCCCGACCCGGAGCTGGCCGTAGTGGGCGGCAACGTCACTACCAGCCAGCGCATCGTGGATGTGATCTTCAAGGCTTTTGGCGTCGCCGGTGCCAGCCAAGGGTGTATGAACAATGTCATCATAGGCGATGAAAACTTCGGCTACTACGAAACCATTGCTGGGGGTGCGGGAGCGACGGCTAGGAGTGATGGCGCCAGCGGGGTACACACCCATATGACCAATACCAAGATCACAGATCCCGAGATCATCGAGCGGCGCTATCCTTTCATGATAGAGCGTTTTTGCTTGCGCCCAGGTAGCGGCGGAGCCGGAAAACACCGAGGCGGCGATGGGGTGGAGCGAGTCTATAGATTTTTCGCGCCGCTGCAGGTGAGTCTGCTGACTGAACGCCGCGTCTTCGCACCCTATGGGATGGCCGGTGGCCAGCCTGGTGCGAGGGGTAAGAATATCTTGGAGCGAGAGGGCAAGCGGTATGACCTTCGCTCCAAAGCGAGCCTGAACATTCAACCCGGCGATAAGCTCATCATCAAAACCCCGGGCGGTGGCGGATATGGCGAGCCTCAAGAGTAAAAAATCCGCACCTTTTTTCGCAAGCGCAGTTTTTGCTCCACGGGTACCTCGGTGGCGTGGAGGCTCAGCCATTTGAGGTCAGGTAGCTCAAAAAGTGTGCTGGCATCGGCGATGGGGTTGTGGGATAGATCGAGATTGACCAGTGTCGGGATGTTTGCTAAAGGGGTGATGTCCGCTATCTCGTTGGCAGGTGCCACGAGTTTTTTTAGTTTAGGTAGACGCTGGAGGGGTGAGAGGTCGCCGATGTGGTTGTGGCCGATGAAGAGATATTTGAGATTGTAAAATCCTTTTAATGGTTCCAGACTTTCGATACGATTGTGCGAGAGCGCCACTTTGCGCAGATGCGGAAGGTGTGCAAGAATCGAGATATCTTCGATTTCGTTGCACGAAAGAGCGATATTTTCCAAAAAGTCCATCTTGGCTACCTCTTGGGGAATCTCCTTGAGCCCCAGTCCTCGTAGATCCAAATAGTAACGTTTGGTGGTGAAAGTTTCTTCGATGATTTCATCTAGATTTTTCATGCTCCTATCATAGCATAAAGCCTACAGAATTTTTTAATATTTTTTGTCCTATCATTAAAAAAAGGAGTGACATGGATAAAGAAGCTGTCAAAAAACGACTCTTCGAGGTGATAGATAGCCTCAAAGACAAAGTGATCAGAGTGCGCCGAGATATCCACAAGCATCCAGAGCTTTCGGGTCACGAGGAGCATACCAAGTATCTGGTCAAAGGGATTTTGGAGATAGAGGGGTACGAGATCAAGGAGTTCGAGGGGCATCACGGGCTTTTGGCCGATCTGATCGTAGATCCCGACAAACCCTTTGTAGCCATAAGAGCCGATATGGACGCTTTGCCTATCCAGGAGCAGACAGGCAAACCCTACGCCAGTGAAGTGAGGGGGGTGATGCACGCCTGCGGTCACGACGCCCATACCGCTATCGCCGTGGGCAGCGCTATCGCTATGATGCAGGTCAAAGATAAGCTGCCGTGGAATGTGCGCTTCATTTTCCAGCCCTCGGAAGAGGTCAACGAAGGGGGAGCTTCGCAAATGATCGAAGACGGAGCCTTGGAGGGGGTCAAGGCGATCTTTGGGCTGCATGTCTATCCCTATCTGATGACAGGGCAGATCGGCTACAAATATGGAGTGATGATGGCCAGTGCCGATACCTTCGAGATCGAAATTTTTGGCAAGAGCGCTCATGGAGCCAGACCCCACGAGGGGGTGGACGCCATCTTGGTCTCTTCCATGTGCGTCAACTCCCTCAACCATATCATCTCCAGGCGCATCGACCCACTTCATCCAGCCGTCATCAGTCTTGGCACGATAGAGGGTGGCACGGCTCCAAACGTGATCTGTGATCATGTGCGCCTCACAGGTAC
>WGBB01000203.1 GCA_015494505.1 Nitratiruptor sp.
CTGCCGATTCCCGAATATCTGCAAGAAAAACTCATCGATGTGGTCGGCACGGGAGGTGACAAGAGCGGCACCTTCAATGTCTCTAGTACCGTAGCGCTTCTTTTGCCATCTCTTGGCTGCTATGTGGCCAAGCACGGCAACCGCAGCATCACCAGTAAAAGCGGCAGCGCCGACATGCTCGAGGCTCTCGGTATCGATCTGGATCTTGGTACAGAGAAGCAGGTGCAGATGCTCGAGTGCACCGGTTTTTGCTTCATTTTTGCCAAAAACCATCACCCAGTGATGAAGCATATTATGCCCATTCGCAAATCGATTCCCCACCGCACGATTTTCAATATCTTGGGGCCCCTGACCAATCCAGCGGGAGCGAAGAAGTATCTTTTGGGAGTTTTCGATAAAAGCTTCATCCCTAAAATCGCAGAAGCGTTGCGCTCTTTGGGAGCTCAGCGTGCTTTGGTAGTCTCCAGCCACGAGGGGATGGACGAGCTCACTATCACGGGCACGACGTATGTGGCCGAGCTGCGTGAAGGCACGATTCGCTACTACGAGATCACTCCCGAAGATGTGGGGCTTGAGCGAGCACCGCTCTCGGCGATTCTCGGCGGCGATGCTGCGGAAAATGCCGCCATCACGCGCACGATTTTGGAAGGCAAAGAAGAGGGACCCAAGCGCGATATGGTGCTTCTCAATGCGGGGGCAGCCCTGTATGTGGACGGCAAAGCATCATCTATCGCCGAGGGCATCGCGTTGGCGAAAGATGCGATCGAGAGCGGCAAAGCCAAGGAGAAACTCCAGCAAATCATCGCCTGTAGCAAAGAGTTGGCCCATGGTGATTGAAGCGAAACAGAGTGAACTAGATAAAGTGGTGGAGTGCATCAAAAAGAGCGGCAAACGCATCGTCCTTTTGCAAGGCGATCTCGGCAGTGGCAAGACCACGCTCGTCAAAGTCTTTGCCAAAGGACATGATGTCACTTCTCCCACATTTTCTGTGCAACAGTGCTACGGCGAAGATGTCTATCACTACGATCTTTACAATGCCGGGTTTGAAAAGTTTATGGAATTGGGGCTCTTTGAAGAGCTTGAAAAACCGGGCTACCACTTCATCGAGTGGCCCGATAGTAGGCTCGAAGAGTTGCTAGAGGCTATGGGACTGGAATATCTCAAAATTCATATCACTCCCCAAGGGGACAAAAGAGTGTACCGATGCATAGACTAAGAGCGCAGGGACTCAAGAAAAGTATTAAAAACAAGCCTATCGTCAAAGGCGTGGACTTGGAAGTGGCAAGCGGCGAAGTGGTGGGACTCCTCGGTCCCAACGGAGCCGGCAAGACCACTACCTTTTACATGATATGCGGTATCATCGAGCCAAGCGAGGGTACGGTCCATCTCGATGAGGAAGATATTACCAACGAACCTCTCCATACCAAAGCACGCAAAGGGATAGGGTACCTTCCGCAAGAATCGAGCATTTTCAAAGAGCTTACAGTCGAAGAGAATCTCCTCGTCGCAGCCGAAGCCAACATCAAAAGCAAAGAGGAGCGCGAGCGCATCATCGAAGAGCTGCTGGAGCTCTTCAACATCGAACCTATTCGTCACCGTGTAGGCAAGGCCCTTAGCGGTGGAGAGCGCAGGCGCTGCGAGATCGCTAGAGCTCTCGTGATACGTCCCAAGTTCTTACTCCTCGATGAGCCCTTCGCAGGGGTCGATCCCATAGCCGTCACCGATATCCAAAAGATCATCGACGAGCTCAAGAGTACCGGCATCGGTATCCTCATCACCGATCACAACGTACGTGAAACACTCAGCGTGTGCGATCGTGCCTATGTGCTTAAAGATGGAGAGATTCTAGCTAGCGGCGCTTCCGAAGAAGTGGCCAAAAATCCACTGGTCATCAAGCATTACCTTGGGGAAAATTTCAAATTCTAATCTTCATAGGCGCCTCGAGGCTGCCTATATAGAATATAACGACGCTTCTTTACTCGATGAGCGGCATCCCGACCCACTAATCGTAGCTAGAAGGTATCGCGATGAGAAAATTGCGCTGCTGTGTGCACTTTTTGGGTATGGAAGTGCCAAGCAGATAGTACGGTTTTTGGAGGGGCTCGATTTTAGCCTACTTGAGGCAGACGACGCTACAATTTTGCGGCAAAAAAGCTACTATCGTTTCCAAAATCCCACCGACGTAGCACAAATATTTATCACGCTCAAAAGGGCAGGCTCACTCTATGAGCGGTTCGTTCGAGGGTATGCGAAAAATCGTAACATCTTGGACGGGTTGTCTATACTCATCTCCTATCTTCGCTCCCTAAACGACTATCGCTCATACGGATACGATTTTCTGCTTGGGCGTGTGCCCAAACAAGCGGCCGGCGGCTCGCCGCTTAAACGCTGGATGATGTATCTTCGATGGATGGTGAGAAAAGACAACATCGATATGGGTTTGTGGTCAGATGTATCCCCTGCCGATCTCATCATCCCTCTCGATACGCACACTTTCCGCGTTGCACGTAAGCTGGGGCTTTTGCGGCGAAAGAGCTATGACCTCAAGGCTGCGATGGAACTTACCGAAGCGCTACGCCGTTTTGACCCCGTAGATCCTGTAAAGTACGATTTTGCCCTTTATCGCCTAGGGCAATTTAATGAAGTTTAATAAAACTTTAGATACAATTAGCCAAAATTTGTCATAGGAGATCGGATGGAGGGAATCTTTACCTTTTTAGGGCTCATTTCCGAAAACCACACATTCTTGTTTGTAGCACATATGCTGCTCGCTGCTCTTTTGGCTATAGTCGTCGCGAAGCTCGCCACGAAAAACCTCAAAGTGGTTCCCAGCGGTTGCCAAAACGTTATGGAAGCCTACCTTGATGGTGTCATCAAAATGGGAACGGACGTTATCGGCGAAAGCTATGCGAGAAAGTATCTTCCTCTCGTTGCGACTCTCGGCCTTTTCATCTTTTTTGCAAACCTCATGGAGATCATCCCGGGCTTCGAGCCGCCTTCCGGTAATATCAACTTTACCCTCGCCCTGGCTCTCATCGTCTTTATCTACTACAATTTCGAAGGAATTCGCAAAAACGGCCTTGTGCACTATCTCGCACACTTTGCGGGACCCGTGAAACTCTTGGCGCCTTTGATGTTTCCTATCGAGATCGTTTCGCACATCTCTCGCATCATTTCGCTCTCTTTCCGACTTTTCGGTAACATCAAAGGTGACGACCTCTTTGTCTGGGTTCTTTTGATGTTGGCGCCTTGGATTGTGCCTTTACCGGGGTTTGCACTCATGACATTTAGTGCATTTTTGCAGACATTCATCTTTATGATCCTTACCTACGTCTATCTCGCAGGAGCCGTGCTCTTGCACGAAGAGTCGCTCTAATCGATGCGGCGTATCTTCCTCAAAAACGTCATCAGCTTCCTCTCAGGCGTCTTGTGGGCCACGGCGGCCCTCAGCGCCTTTTTTGTCTTCATAGGCACTCTGCAGACGGGTATCGGATATGCCATTGCCATGACGGTCATAGATCTGCTCTTTTGGCTCTTTTGGATAGTGATTATCGAGATGGCCAATATCCAGCTTGAAAAACTGGACGAACTGCGCAAGCAGACGGAGCTTTTGCGTTCGATCGATGAAAAAATATCTCATAACCGACCCTAACTACTATACCACTTCTCCCGTGCGCTTCAAAAAGCGCCTCCTTCGTGCCATCGAGCGTCACGTTCCCGAAATGCTCCTCTTTCGACAAAAAATCCCCACGAAGTACAAAGCTTTGGCTATGGCTGCCAAAAGCGTGGCAAAGCGCTACGGCGCAGAGATCTATATAAGCGGCGATAAAAGCTTGGCCAGACGTCTCGGTGCAGGTGTGCACTTTACCTCTTCGCAAGCTTCTGAGTTGGCTCGCTATGCAAGACACGATGCCATTATCAGCACCCACACTTTTTCTGAGCTGCGCGTCGCTAAAAAATTGCGCGCAAAGTATGCCACCTTCAGCCCTATATTTGCTACTCCCGATAAAGGAACTCCCAAAGGAGTGGGCGCATTGCGTAAAGCGGTGCGATGTTATAGGGGCGTCATAGCGTTGGGCGGTATCGTTTCACCTCGTCACATTCATCAGATCAAAAAGGTGCGCCCTGCCGCATTTGCGTCCATTCGCTACTTCGTTTAAATAGCTTTTCAATAATCATTTAGTACAATAGAAAAAAATTACAAAAGGACTTTTATGGAGTTCGAAGTCGTCATCGGACTTGAAGTGCATGTGCAGCTCAATACGAAAACGAAGATGTTTTGCTCCTGCCCCACGAGCTTTGCGGAGCATCAAAACAAAAACACCTGTCCCGTGTGCTTGGGACTACCCGGTGCACTGCCCGTCATCAACGAAGAGGCGGTCAAAAAGGCGATGATGTTTGGCTGGGCTATCAACGCCACTATCAACAAAACCTCCGTCTTTAACCGTAAAAACTACTTTTACCCCGACCTTCCCAAAGGGTATCAAATCAGCCAGTTTGATGTACCTATCGTGGAAAACGGCTATCTCTATGTGGATAAAGAGGACGGTAGCAAGCGCAAAATCGGCATTACCCGTGCGCATTTGGAGGAGGATGCAGGAAAAAATATCCACGAGGGCAATATCAGTAAAGTAGACCTCAACCGTGCCGGTACGCCGCTGCTGGAGATAGTCAGCGAACCCGATATTCGAAGCAGCGAAGAGGCGGTGCAGTATCTCAAAAAACTCCACGCAATAGTGCGTTACCTCGATATTAGTGACGCCAATATGCAAGAGGGTTCTTTTCGCTGCGATGCCAACGTCTCCATCCGTCCCAAAGGAGATGACAAACTCTACACTCGCGTGGAGATAAAAAACATCAACTCCTTTCGCTTCATCCAGCGCGCCATCGACTATGAAGTCCAGCGCCACATCGAGGCGTGGGAAGACGGAGTCTATGACCAGGAGGTAGTGCAAGAGACGAGACTCTTCGATAGTGCCACGGGCGTCACGCGTAGCATGCGCGGCAAGGAGGAGAGTGCGGACTATCGCTACTTCCCAGACCCAGACCTGCCGCCATTGGTGATTCCTGAGAGCTTTTTCCAACAGACGCGCAATATCCCTGAGCTTCCCGACCAAAAGCGCGATAGATTCATAGAAGAGTACGGCATCAAACCCTACGATGCCGCACTCATCGCCGGCTCCAAAGAGACGGCCGAGTACTTCGAAGCCATGATGGCTACCGGTATAGATGCGAAAAACGCCGTGACGTGGCTGACGGTGGAATTGGCAGCGCGTCTGAATAAAGCCGGTCTCGATATCACCCAAAGCCCCGTAGATAGCGCCAAACTGGCCAAACTCGTACAGCGCATCGAAGATAAAACCATCAGCAACAAGGCTGCCAAAGATGTGCTGGACTACTTGATGGAAAACGACGTGGATGTGGATGCAGCCATCGACAAATTGGGGCTCAAGCAGATCAGCGACGCATCGGCCCTCGAGCCTATGATCGACGAGATTTTGGCTGCCAACGAAGATAAAGTGGCCGAGTATAAAGCCGGGAAAGAGAAGCTCTTTGGCTTTTTCGTGGGTCAAGTGATGAAAGCGAGTAAAGGTAAAGCCGATCCGAAGCTTGTGAATGAACTATTAAGGAAGAAGCTCTCTTGAATTTCGCTCAGTTTCTTGTCAATCTCGCTTTTTTGATAGACAACTCCCTGCGCTACCAGCGCATCAAGAGGTTCTTTCGCAACCTCTTGGAAAACGACGATTATCCTTATAAAAAATACTTCGACTACTTTATGATCTTTTTGATCCTCACCAGTGTGGTGATTATCATTGAAGAGGTCAAAACCCCCATCGCCAAGTGGCTCTACTACTATGACGTCTATTTTGTTACGGGTGTCTTCATTATCGAATACCTTCTGCGTCTTTGGGTCTACAACGACGTGCACAAAATTATCATCGCCGAATATGAAGAGTCTCTCTTTTTAGAGCGTCCCTTCGATATGCGGCGCGTGCTCAAAGATATCGCCAAAAAGAAACTCGAATACATCTTTTCACCACTCGCCATAATAGACCTTCTAGCAATTTTGCCAAGTTACCGCGAATTACGGATTTTGCGTATTTTTGTCCTATTTCGTGTCTTCAAGCTTTTGCGCTATTCCCAAAACATTACCCACTTTTTCCAAGTCCTTGCATCCAAAAAAATCGAGCTCTTTACACTTTTAATGCTGGTAGCTTTTACGATTTTGGTCTCAGGCATCAGTATCTATGTCTTCGAAGAGCGAAGCAATCCCAACATCAATACCCTCTACGACGCATTCTACTGGGCGCTTGTGACTATCTCTACGGTGGGGTATGGGGATATCTCACCCACGACACACGAGGGACGTGCTATTACGATGATTATCATTCTAGTGGGTGTGGGATTGATATCATTTGCTACTTCCATCATCGTTTCAGCATTTAGCGAAAAGCTCTCTGAAATACGTGAAAATCGCATCATCCACACGGCCCGTCGCCTCGATGACTACTACATCATCTGCGGCTACACCCATATGGCGCGCCTGCTCGCCAAACGGTTCAAAAGAGAAGGCGTAGACTTTCTCATTATCGATTATGATGAACATGCAGTGCAGCAGGCTTTAGCTGAGGGCTATCTTGCTATTTGCGAAGATGCGACGCAAAAGGATGCCTTCCGTCATATCAATTTCGACAACGTCAAAGCGGTGATGGCACTTACCAATTCCGACATGCACAATATCTACATCTGTCTCAATATCCGTAGTTTTTCCAAAGAGTGTTTTATCATTTCACGAGCCGTGGATTACAGCTCTCACAAAAAGCTCAAGCTTGCAGGGGCCAACTATATCATCTCGCCCTATGTGACTGCAGGTTTTTTTGCAGCCAAAATCATCGACGAACCCATTGCTATCGAGGCTATCAACGACATATTGATAGCGCGCAAAAATGCATTGTGCGAGCAGGTGGAAGTGATTAAGGGCTCCTTTTTGGATGGAGCGAAAGTAGGGGATATCGATTTTGACAGATTCAAGCTCATCTTGCTGGGAATCGTGCGCATCGATGAGAAGGCTCCCAGCGAGGAGTTTCGTTACAAATTTCTTTTCAATCCCGACGAAGATGAGCTTTTGGCCGCGGGTGACATTCTCATCGTAATGGGTTACACCATCAGTCTGGCACATTTCAAATCACAAGTGGTAGAAAGCAGTCTGCATCATGGCAAAAAATCGTAAGATACTCCTCTTTGGCTTTGGACGCTACGGCGAACAGATAGCCAAAAACCTGGCTCTCGATGGCTACCACGTAGCGATCGCAACGATGAACAAAGAGGATCTCAAAACCGCATCCAAAGACGGGTTCGAGGATCTCCACGTGGTGGATATCGAGGACGATATGCAACTGACGGATCTCGTGATGGATAACGGATATACCCACATCTTTTGCGCTTTTGACGACGAAGAGCTCAATATCTACCTTACCATTACCTTTAAAGCCCTCTTTCGCAATATCCACATTATCGCCATCTGCGAATCCAAAGAGACGGAGCGCAAGCTCAAGCTGGCTGGGGCAGATCGTGTTATAGACACGATGGTGGCTGCTGCCAACAGGCTCTACTATAGCGTCGAAAAACCCGCCGTAGCGGAGGCGATCGACAAAATTCTCTTTAAGGATAAGTCGATAATATTTGAAGAGATAGAGGTTCCACAA
>WGBB01000204.1 GCA_015494505.1 Nitratiruptor sp.
AATCTCGGCAAGCTCTAGGTCATCTTCTATCATCACCACTTTCATGCATATCCTTTATCCCCCGAAGGGGAGAAGATCACTTGAGCACCACGATGAGCGGGATGCCCTGGCGTTTGATGAAGATCTTTTTGGGGCCTTTGTATTTGGCGAAGGCTTTTTTGAGATCTTCGACGCTTTTTATGTTCATATCCTCTACGCCTATTATAACATCGCCCGGTTTGATTCCCGCTTTGTCGGCTGCGCTATCCTCTTTGACGTTGGTGACGAAAACCCCTTTGACATCCCTTGGGATGTTGTACATCTGTCGGATGCGATCATCGAGTGTTTGGACCTCCAAACCTTTGAGCTGTGATACCGCACTGTTTGAGCCTGTCGGACGTTCGGCGAGTTTGACGGTGGTATGGTGCAATGTTTTGTTGCGTTCATAGGTGATATGCACCTCTTTGCCCGGAGGGTAGGAGCCGATGATCGACTTGAGGGTGTTGGCATCGTCTACCTTTTTGCCGTCCACTTCGATGATGAGGTCACCGCGCTTGATGCCCGCTTTTGCCGCTGCACTGTCAGGCTGCACGTCTACCACCACGGCACCGTATTTGTGGGAGTATACCTCTTTGAGGTTTCCGCGCAGGTCCTCGATCACCACGCCCAAGTAGCCTCGCTCGATTTTGCCTTTTTCCACGAGTTTTTTCACTACATCCTTGACCATATTAGATGGAATCGCAAAGCCGATGCCGTTGTTGCCGCCGCTACGAGTAATGATGGCGCTGTTGATACCTATGAGGGCGCCGCGGCTATCCACGAGAGCTCCACCACTGTTGCCGGGGTTGATGGCTGCGTCGGTTTGGATGAAGTTTTCGTAGGTGTTGATGCCTACGTTATTTCTGTTTGTGGCGCTCACGATTCCCTGGGTGACGGTTTCGCCGATACCGAAGGGGTTACCGATGGCAAACACCACGTCACCCGGTTTGATCTGTGAAGAGTCGGCTATTTTGATGGCTTTGAGGCCAGTTTTGTCGATCTTGATGACGGCCAGGTCCGTAAGCGGGTCTTTGCCGATCACTTTGGCCTTGTACTCTTTCGTATCACCCGGTAGCGTGACGGTGATTTCGTCGGCGTTGCGGATGACGTGGTTGTTTGTGACGATGTAGCCGTCGCTGCTGATGATCACGCCGCTTCCAAGGCTACGCTCTACGCGGCTTCTAGGTATGGAGTTGCGAAACATCGGGCCGAAGAACTGCTTGAAAAAGGGGTCGTTGAAAAAGGGCATATTTTGCATCGATGGCAGTTTGATGCGCTTTTTGGTGGAGATGTTGACCACGCTCTCTTTTGCATCCTTGATGGCATCGTAAAAAGAGAGCACGGTGTTTTGGCCGTTTCCAGGCATCACACGATTTGTGACTTTGGGCGCTTCGTTGAAGTGAATCGTCGCAGCGCTCAGCATCACGGCTGCAATAGTTGAGAGAATTACGACTCTTTTCATTTTTCTCCTCCTCATTTGTATTTTCAAGAAATATTCAATTCTCGCTCAAACGAGTTGCAATTGTTGCCTTCGGCATCGCTTGAAAATTGTATTAAAAAGTGCGAACGCAAGCGCCCTTCGGGTTGAGCGCACTTTTTTGGCTTCGCCACCATACAATTTTCAAACTACAATCTGCAAAGTTTTCGCTCGAATCAAATATTTCCTATTTGTTGTGGAAACGTTTAATCAATGTAATGATATGATAAAAATCGCAACAATTCTTAATGGAAAATTAACGAAAGGTTAACGATGAAAGAGGTGGTTAAAATCGCCGGAGGGATGCTGGCCGAAGCCTATGAGGAGAAAAAGGAGATACAAAAAAAGGCGAGCGTCGATTTGGTAACGCAGTTTGACGTGGCGATAGAGGAGTATCTCAAGGAGGCGCTTGCAAAAAAATATCCCGGTTTTGCCATCGTAGCTGAAGAGAGTTTCGACGGCACCGTTCCTGAGAGAGCCATCTTTATCGACCCTATAGACGGTACCACCAATTTCGTCCACCATATCGCCTACTGCTGTGTGTCTGTCGGCATCTGGGAAGGGGGAGAGCCTATCGAGGCAGCCGTGTACAATCCTGTCTTAGAAGAGTTTTTCTACGCTAAAAGAGGCGAAGGAGCCTTTTTAAACGAGGAAAAAATCACAGTGAGCAAAGCAACGCAGCTCATCGACGCTCTCATCGCTACAGGCTTTCCCTACACGAAGGTGGAGATGGGCAGAGACTATCGCTTCGTCATCGATACGATGGCGCAGCTTCTCCCTAAAACCCGCGATATCAGAAGGCTCGGAAGCGCTGCGATAGATCTAGCCTACGTCGCTTGCGGGCGTTTCGCGGGATTTTACGAGGTCAATCTCATGCCCTGGGACGTGGCAGCCGGCATTTTGCTAGTAGAAGAAGCCGGCGGCAAGGTGACCAACCACCTGGGCGAGTCCTACCGCTTCGGCGATATCATCGTCGTCTCAAACGGCCGCATCCACGATGAGCTTATAGAAAATATGGGCAAGTGGGAAAAGGTATGATAAAATTTGCATAAAGGCGCATTATGAAACGGATAGATCGCTATATGCAAGAGGCTGCTTCACATATTGCAGTTTTGCAAGAAGCTTTGACGGAAATACCAAAAGGTAAACTAGATATCGATAGATTTGCCAAACTTACCAAGCTGCAAAAATTTGCATATGAGATTATATTGTTTCGTTTTTCAAAGTTACAAGACCTTTTAGGAGCTAAACTGTTTCGTGCATATTTGGAATGTAATGAATTTGTAACAGATGGGCTGAGCTTCGAAGAGCTACTCAAAGAGCTCGAAAAAGAAGGAATAGTAGATATAGATACGTGGGCACAACTGCGAAAAGTACGTAATGCGATCGCTCATGATTATCCTGATGAGGTGCAAGAACAAGTAGCGAAGATTAATTATGTTCTAGAACATATCGATACTCTCATTGCCATTTATGTAAAAATAGAGGAGCGATGTAGTGCGCCTAGAAGGGTATGAAAAAGATTTTATAAAAAAAATTATAAAAGAGATTTTTGGAGAGAGTAGAATAGTTATTTTTGGAAGTAGATTGGATATGCAAAAGAGAGGAGGCGATATCGATATTTTTGTGATCCCAAAATCCACCGACAACCTCTATGCCAAAAAAATTGCCGCATCCGCAAAGCTTGAGAGACTTTTAGCAAAACCTGTAGATATCGTAGTACATTATGATTATACCCGCCCTATCGAGCAAGAAGCTTTGAAGGGAGTGGAATTGTGAACTAAAGCTTTGTTGCCAAACCGAAGACGGTATTACACAACACTACCTCTACGACGGCGATAACGTCATCGCCATCCTCGATGACCAAAACAACATTATCGCCACCATCACCCACGGTGAATCTATCGATACACCTCTTAGCATCACCAACGCTCACGGCACCTTCTACTACCATAGAGATCACCAAGGAAGCATCCTCAGCCTCACAGACCGAAACGGTAACGAAGTCGAACACTTTACCTACGATAACCACTATGGTAGAATACTCGAACATACCAAAACCATAGAGACAAACAACCCCTACGGATATACGGGAAGAGTAGTAGATACAAAAGATCTCTACT
>WGBB01000205.1 GCA_015494505.1 Nitratiruptor sp.
CAGTATATCTCCTTGCCTGCGGGCATAGGGCGGATGCATATCCCCTCTTTCGCGCTCTACACATTTTTAGGCGCCGGAATATGGTGCGCAGTGCTATTGGGGCTGGGCTACTTCTTAGGCCACAACGAAGCTAAAATCAAAGAGTATCTGCACATCATCTTAGCTGTCGTGATGGCGCTGGTAGTTGTGGTCTTTTTCTACTATCGCCAAAAGGCGAAGAAGAGTAGTCTATAAGAAGTGTTTAATGTGTCTTATGTTTAACTTTATAAATGATATACAATCCATAAAGCATCAAAAGAGTACCTGTTAAAATAGCACCTATCTCACCTGCGTTCACTTTTCACCTCCAAGATTTATAAGTTCTGTACCAACATACCATAATCCTAGACTTATGCCAAACATTCCAACGGAAAAGGAACTTCCTTTTATAAAAGGAGCTATTACTGCGATAGCAAAAATTATTTTTCCTATGTCATAAAAAAGTTTGCCTAATTCTTTAAGAGCTTCTTTTTTCATAGTTACCTTTTCGATTATATCATAGTGCTTTACCAAAAAATATTGTTGTTTTTGCTATTTGTATTTTGAGTTTCGGTTTGACAGCTTCTATCCGTACTAAGTCCACTCTTGTACCAAAACGATCTTCGAGCTCTTTGGTGAGATTGAGAAGAGCAAAAAGGGAAAGTTTTCTATTCTTTTCTATGGTATAGAGTATATCGATATCGCTTTTTTCGTTTGCTTCACCTCGTGCGAAAGAACCAAATAGGCCAATGAATCGTACTCCATATTTTTGCTTGTAGTATGCATTATTGTTTTGCAAATAGCGAAGGATTTCCTCTTTATGTACCATCTTTTTGCCTTGCATAGCCTTTATCAATTATAACACATTGTAAAAATAGGCCAAATGTGCCGATACTAAGCAAAAGAGCACGAGAAAGGAAACCGATGCAAGTCTCCTCCACTACAGATGCAGCTACATTGGCCACGCTCCAATCACAGCAAAAAGTCAAAGAGCAAGCACAAGTGAGCCTGCTCAAAAAGATGATGGAGCAAACGCAGCAGATGATGCAAGAGCTCCAAAAATCTTTGCAACCACCCAAAAACGACCAGGGCTCAATCAGCCTCTACGCCTGAGTCGTAGGGTAGTTGCAGCGCCTCGATATGGCCGATGGCGTTGCCGGCTATGCCTTTGATAGAGCCATAGAGCGCTATGGTGTTATCGAGTACCTTTTGGATCTGCTTTTCGCGCTGTTTCCAGATGCGCTGCATCGCACGGCGCTCTTTGTCCAGATCCTCTTGCATCTGCACGAACCCTTCCACGATCGCTTCTATCTGCATTTTGAACTCATTGGAAGTGAGGTAGCGATAGAGCAGGCTCATCTTGTCGGCTCTGTTTTCGTTGGCTTTCGTGGCTTCGGCGATGGCAATGATCTGATGGCGCAGGATCGGTGCCAAAGCCTTGAACTCTTCGAAGCTGCACACCCACACGCCATCCACCAGGCCCATCCGCTCCATATCCTTTGGCAGGGTATGCGTCACGATCACGCCGATGTCGGCTCCGAGCTCCCTCATATCGGCCTTGAGCTTTTCTATCCAGCTTTTTTGAAACTCTTTCGTGCGTTTGCTCTCATAGTAGATCTTGCCGCAATTCGTGAGGCTGCGGGTGTTGACGACCTGCACGCAGTCCGCGCCGCGCTGGCCTTTTTTGATCTCTTCGATGCTATCGAGGGGAAAGGCGCTGCGCAGATACTCTTCGATGGCGAGCTCTTGCACTTCGCCTTGGAGCTGCTGGCTCGTTAGCTGCGCTTTGCGCTGGGCTTCTTCGAGTTTGGCGCGCAGGTCTGCGAGCTGCTTTTCCTTTTCTTGGAGCTTGAGTTCGTGCTCGGAGGCCACCATCTTGGCTATCTCTTCTCGCTCCTTGGCCAGGCGCTCTTGGAGCTCCTTTTGGGCTTGGAGTTTGGCTTCGAGCACCGCTTGCTCTTTTTGCTGCTGCAGCTCTTGGATGGTAAGCTTCGCACGCGCCAGCTCGGCGGCCTCTTGGCTCTTTTGGGCCAGCTTCTTTTGGAGCTCTTCGATGAGCGCTTGCTGCTCGCTCGCAAGCTGGGCTTTGATCTTTTCACGCTCTTTGGCAAGAGCCTGTTGGAGCATCTCTTCGGCTTTCGCTTCGGCTTTTTTGGCGAGCAGTTCTCGTTCGAGCTCTATCTCTTTTTGTTTGGCTTCGAGCTCTTGGAGACGTTGTTTGTAGGCGCGTTTTTCTTTTTCTATCTCTTGTGCCAGTTTCGCCTTCGCCTCGGCTTCGATTTCACTATAGAGGGTTTTGTTGATATCTATCTTTGTGCCGCAGTTGGGACAGGTGATGGTGTGCATAGCGCTTCCTTTTTGTGCATCGTTTTTCATATTCTACACTCTTTGCGCACCAAAATGTGTCGTAATTGACAAAAATGTAATTTGACAAGCGCCGTAGAAAAGTATATACTATTTAGTAGATATTAGGAGGTGTGCTATGACAGCGAAAATCTTCAAAAACGGCCAGAGCCAGGCTGTGCGTCTTCCTAAAGAGTTTCGTTTCGAAAATCAAAAAGAGGTTTTTATAAAAAGATATAAAAAAGGAGTTCTCCTCATACCGAAATCAAAAGATGTCTGGGATGTACTCATTGAGAGTTTGGACCAATTTAGCGATGATTTCATGCAAGAGCGCACACAGCCTGAACAAAGACGCGAGGAGATGTTTTGAAACGCCGCATGCTCGATACAAACATATGTATCTATATTATTAAAAACAAGCCTCTGCAAGTACTGCAAAGATTCAAAGAGTTCGATCCCGGTGATCTTGCTTTATGCAGCATTACCGTGGCGGAGCTCTATTATGGAGTGTCGAAAAGTATAGAGCGAGAGAAAAATCTCAAGGCATTAGAAAACTTTCTCTATCCGTTTGATATCGTAGATTTCGATGCTGAAGCAGCGCTCGTGTATGGAGATATCAGGACAAGCCTCGAAAAAAGAGGCGAGGTTATAGGTGGACTTGATATGCTCATAGCTTCCTGTGCGATGGCAAACGATATGATACTCGTAACAAACAATACGCGAGAGTTTCAAAGAATCGAGGGACTTGAGATAGAAAATTGGGTGTAAGTTAAAACAGCGTCGGCTGCAGGGCTTTTGGGCGAAAGCTCTTGCGGTGGATGGGGCATAGGCCGTAGCGGCGGATCGCTTCGATATGCTCTTTGGTGCCGTAGCCTTTATGCTTACAAAAGCCATACTCTGGATAGAGCTTGTCATATTCGCACATTAGCCGATCGCGTGTGACTTTGGCGAGGATGGAGGCGGCCATCACCTCTTTGATGCTCTGGTCGGCCTTAATGAGAGTTTCGATGCCTTTGACGCCGAAGTTGGTGTTGCCGTCGAAAAGGTAGCGCTCGGCTGCGAGAGCCTCTTTGATGCGACGCAATGCCTTTGCGATGGTTGCGGAGATGCCGTGCTCGTCGATCTCGTCATTGTCAATAATCACGATTTCGTAGTGTGCACTTTGCGTGATGCGATCAAACAGCTTCTCGCGCTGTTTTTGGGTAAGTTTTTTCGAATCATCCAGTTTGTAAACGCGTTTCGTAAAAACCACACCGGCTACCACCAAAGGACCTGCCAAAGGTCCGCGTCCCGCCTCGTCGATACCACAGAGTCTCATTTTGCCAATGCCCATTCATAAAAAGGTAGTACATCGCAGATGATCCTATCGATTTCGTAGCGAAAACTATTGGCCACGGTGATTACCTCGATAGTGTCGATATCGATGCGGTTTTTAGATAGGACCTGTTCGATGCGCGTCTGGATGCGCGCTTCTGTGCCGAAGGGGATGGCCAGCACCGCTTTGCGCTTTTGGGGCAGAAAGAGTCCCAGAGGCTCGAGGTAGTACACCTCCTCGTCAGCCATTTCCAAATAGACCATATTTTCGAAGATTTTGGGAAACTCCTTTTGCACCCACAGATCGCTTTTGGCCGTGAAGTTGTGAAAAAAGAGCTTCTTGGCGGCACGCTTGGCGCCGTATTTGGGGATGAAGTGGATATAGCCGCTTCGCTCCCATCCATCAAGCATAGCGTAGAAGCGGTCTTTAGAAATTTTATGCCGCTCTTTGATACGCTCGAAGAGAAAATGGACACTCACATTGTGACCCTGGTAGTAGGTCAGCTCTTTGAAAAATGTGAAATCCTCGCCGAAAGTGAGGCGATAGAGCTCCTGTATGCGTTTTTCCTTTTTATATTCATCGATGCGTACCATCTCGGGGTAGTTGCCTAAGCGTAAGAAGTGATTGATGGCCACTTTGGGCTCGCTGCGTTTTTCAAAGAGCATGAACTCCTCGAAATCGAGATTGCGCAGCCTGTAGTGGCGAAAACCCTCTATCTCCATGGAGTGATGCGCCACTACGATGAGCTGGCGACACTCGGGAAGGGGGATATCTGGCGTGTAGCCGTAGTAGACGAGGGTGGTGATCTCTTTTTCTTGAATGAATGCGTCGATAGTATGCGCTATCTCCTCTTTGTCGGCGCGTGCGTCCTCGAAATCGATCAAAAGCGTCTTTTTTGATTCAGCGTATGTGCGCAAAAACTCCTGCACCAGCGCATACTTGCCCGAGTATTTTGGGCCTGTGAGGAGGATGCGTGCAGAGGGCGCAAGCTGCACCCGCCTTGGCAAAAAGTGCTGTTTTATGATACTCTTTTCGTAGAAAAACTCCAGCAGCTCCACTTTTCCTTCCCAAAAGGAAATAATTTCACGCCATTATAGCCAAAAATCTTGATTTACCGCTACCGCTATTCTATAATTTCGTTCCCAAATATGTTGCTATGGCAACAAGTTCTTTGTGAAAGGTTGGAATGGAAAAGATACGTCTTAAGCTTCGCGCTTACGATCATAGGGTGTTGGATAGAAGTGTTTCGGCAATCGTCGAAGCGGTCAAGAGAACGGGTGCCGAAATCAGAGGTCCTATTCCTTTGCCGACAAAAATCAGAAAGTACACGGTGCTCAGATCACCACACATCAACAAAGACTCACGCGAACAGTTTGAAATTCGTATACATTCAAGACTTATCGATATCGTATCTGCGACGCCGGATACTGTCGATTCACTGATGAAGCTTGACTTGGCTCCCGAAGTGGATGTCGAAGTTAGGTCAATGGGCGAGTAAGGGGAAATAGATGGAGTTTATCGTAGAAAAAATCGGAATGAGTAGAACGATCAGCGTTCCAAGTGTACCTGTAACGCTGTTGAAAGTCAAAGAAGCGAAAGTGTGCGAGCTTGTCGGTGATGACAAAGCTATCGTCGCATACAGCCACGGCAAGCGCCGCAACAAGCCTATCGAAGGGCAGCAAAAAAAATATGGCCTCGAACCGCAGTTCAATAGATTCGTCACGCTCAAAGTGGCGAACAAAGAAGCGGGTGATTTGGATTATTCACCGCTGAATGAAGCAAAGAGAGTCAAAATCAGCTTCAACTCAAAAGGTCGCGGTTTTAGCGGTGTCGTAAAAAGATGGAACTTCGGTGGCGGTCCGGACAGCCACGGTTCGAGATTTCACAGAGCACCAGGTTCCGTGGGTATGTGTGAGTGGCCTGGACGCATCATGCCTGGACAAAAAATGCCTGGACAGTACGGTAATAAAAAAGTGACTGTCCAAAACGAAGTGATCAGCTTCGATCCCGAAAATATGATTTTGGTCGTCAAAGGTTCAGTTCCTGGACCAAACGGAGCACTAGGCAAAGTAAGGATTGTCAAATGAGTAAAGCGATAGTTTTAAACCAAGATTTTGAAAAAGCTCAAGAGGTTGCGCTGCCTGAGAATTTCCAAGGCATCAACCCGCATAACCTCTATATCTACGCGAAAGCCTACTTGGCGAATCTGCGCACGAGCAACGCACACACCAAAAACAGATCCGCAGTTAGCGGTGGTGGACGCAAGCCATGGCAACAAAAGGGTCGCGGTGGCGCGCGCGCAGGATCTATTCGCTCACCACTCTTCGTAGGCGGTGGCGTGGTATTCGGTCCTACGAATGCCAAAAACTACACACAAAAAGTGAACAAAAAGCAAAAACGCAAAGCGCTTGAGTTCGCACTCAACGAAAAAGGCGAAAACGGAGCGCTCTATATCGTCGATGAGATCAAAGTGGAGTCCGGTAAAACGAAAGACGCTGCAGCGATCGTCAAAAAGATCGGTGCGCGTGACGTGCTCTTTGTCAAAGATACCATCGATGAAAAAACGTTCCTTGCGTTTCGCAACCTGCCAAACGCATATCTGATCGAGCCAAACGAACTCAACGCATATCTTGCGGCGACATTCCATGCAATCGTGATGGAAAAACCCGTTTGGGAAAAAATAGTAAAAGAGGGCTAAGATGGCAGATATTACAGATATCAAATCAATCGTCTATACAGAGAAGAGCTTGGGCCTTCAAGAAGAGGGATATATCGTTATCCAAACGAGCGACAAAGTGACCAAAAACCAGCTCAAAGCGATTTTGAAAGAGTATTTCGGTGTCACTCCCGTCAAAATCAACTCTCTTCGTATGAAGGGCAAAACAAAGCGATTTCGTGGAATCGAAGGACGACGTGACAACTATAAAAAGTTTTACGTCAAGTTGCCTGAAGGGGCAAAAATCGAAAGCTTAGCGGTGTAAGGATAGAACATGGCGATAAAAAAATATAAACCGTATACACCTAGCCGACGCTTCATGAGCGTCGTCGATAGCAGCGATATCACTGCCAAGCCGACGGTGCGCAAGCTGCTTAAAAAACTTCCTGTCAAAGCAGGACGCAACAATCAAGGACGCATCACTTCACGCCACAAAGAGGGTGGTGCGAAAAAGCTCTATCGCATCATCGATTTTAAGCGCAATAAATTCGGCGTACCCGGACGCGTAGCGACCATCGAATACGATCCATATAGAAACTGCCGCATCGCACTCGTAGTCTATCGAGACGGTGACAAACGCTACATCATCCAGCCTAGCGGTCTTAAAGTAGGTGACACGGTCCAAGCAGCCGAAGGCGGTCTAGACGTGCTTCCAGGAAACGCGATGAAGCTCAAAAACATCCCCGTGGGTACGCTCGTGCACAATATCGAGCTCAAACCCGGCAAGGGTGGTCAAATGGCACGCAGCGCCGGAGCATATGCACAAATCATGGGGCGTGAAGACAAATATGTCATCCTCAGACTCCCCAGCGGCGAGATGAGAAAAGTGCTCGGCGAATGCATGGCGACAGTGGGCGTCGTGGGTAACGAAGAGTACATCAACATCGTCATCGGTAAAGCCGGACGCAACCGCCATAGAGGTATCAGACCGCAAACGAGAGGTTCTGCGATGAACCCTGTGGATCACCCACATGGTGGTGGTGAAGGTAAAACAGGTCCTAGCGGTCACCCTGTAACTCCTTGGGGTATGCCGACTAAAGGTTATAAGACTCGTCGCAAGAAGCCTAGCGACAAACTTATAATCTCAAGAAGAAAGAAATAAGAGGGTAGAAGATGGCTAGAAGTATTAAAAAAGGTCCATTTGTAGACGATCATCTTATGAAAAAAGTGCTCAAAGCAAAAGAGACAGGCGACAAAAAACCTATCAAGACCTGGTCTCGCAGAAGCACTATCGTGCCTGAAATGATAGGGCTGACTATCAACGTCCACAACGGACGCCAGTTCGTGCCTGTCTATATCACTGAAAACCACGTAGGTTTCAAGCTCGGCGAATTTGCGCCCACGAGAACGTTCCGCGGCCACAAAGGCTCGGTGCAAAAGAAAATCGGGAAATAAGGATAGGTGATGAGTAAAGCAGTACTTCGATTTATCAGACTCTCACCGACAAAAGCGAGACTTGTCGCACGAGAGGTCCAGGGAATGAACGCCGAAGAGGCTCTTGCGGCTCTCGAATTCACGCCGAACAAAGCTGCGAAAGTGATCTCGAAAGTGATCGCGAGCGCTGTCGCAAATGGCGGCTATGAGCCTGAAGAGGTGGTGATCACTTCTTGCCGTGTCGATCGCGGACCATACCTCAAGAGATTTCGTCCAAGAGCGCGCGGTCGTGCGAGCAGAATTTTGAAGCCGACTTCACACATTTACGTAGAAGTAGCAAAGAAGGATAGCTAATGGGTCAAAAAGTCAATCCGATAGGTCTGAGACTTGGTATCAACAGAAACTGGGAGTCACGCTGGTTTCCTGATTATAACAAAATGCCCGATCGTGTAGAGGAAGACTATAAAATCAGAAAATTTTTGAAAAAAGAGCTCTACTACGCAGGGATTAGCAATATCATCATCGAGCGCACAGCCAAGAAACTTCGCGTGACCATCGTGGCGGCACGTCCCGGCATCATCATCGGTAAAAAAGGTGCCGATATCGAAAAACTCAAACAAAAGCTTCAAAAACTCGTGGGCAAAGATGTCTACATCAACATCAAAGAAGAGAAACGCCCACAAGCCTCTGCACAGCTTGCAGCCGAAAATGTTGCGACGCAGCTCGAACGTCGTGTGGCATTTCGCCGTGCGATGAAAAAAGTAATCCAGGCGGCGCAAAAAGCCGGTGTCAAAGGGATCAAGGTCCAAGTAGCAGGACGCTTGGGCGGTGCGGAAATGGCACGTACGGAATGGTATCTCGAAGGGCGTGTGCCGCTCCATACACTCAGAGCAAAAATCGACTATGGATTTGCCGAAGCACACACTACCTATGGAGTAATCGGCGTTAAAGTCTGGATCTTCAAAGGCGAGGTACTCCAAAAAGGTATCCAGCCCGAAAGAAGAGAAAGAGCTCCTCGTCGTAGAGCTCCAAGAAGGAGAAGTTAATCATGTTGATGCCTAAAAAGACAAAATATAGAAAGCAGCAAAAAGGCCGTAACCGCGGTAAAGCATATCGCGGTAACAGCTTGGCTTTCGGTACCATCGGTATCAAAGCGCTTGAGCATGGACGCATCGATTCTCGCCAAATCGAAGCGGCGAGGGTTGCGATGACCCGTAAGGTCAAAAGAACGGGTAAAATCTGGATTCGCGTTTTTCCTGACAAACCTCTTACCAAAAAACCATTGGAGACAAGGATGGGTAAAGGTAAAGGTGGTGTGGAAAAGTGGGTTATGAATATTAAACCCGGTCGCATCATTTATGAGATGGCCGGTGTGGAAGAGAGCCTTGCGCGTGAAGCTCTCGATCTTGCACGATACAAACTTCCTTTTAAAACAAAAATCGTGACACAAGAGAGTGAAAATGAAATATACTGAGCTAAGAGAAAAGAGCCTACAAGAGCTCGAGGGGTTGCTGAAGGAGAAGAAGGTGGAGCTGTTTGAGCTGAGAATGAAGCTCAAGACTATGCAGCTTCAGGATACGAGCCAAATCAGAAAAACACGCAAAGATATAGCACGAATCAAAACCGCTATGGCGGAAAAAAGAAGGGCTGAATAATGGCTTACAAAAGAGTGATTCAAGGAACCGTGGTCAAAAAGAGCGGTGACAAGACTATCTCGGTGCTCGTAGAGCGCAAAGTCATGCACCCTAGATACCACAAAATCGTCAAAAGATTCAAAAAGTATCTGGTGCATGATGCGAAAAACGAAGCCAATGTTGGCGACGTTGTCACTGCCGTAGAGTGTAGACCGATTTCGAAAAGAAAATCTTTTCGACTCCAAAAGATCGTTGAGGCAGGAGTGAAGTAATGATTCAAAGTTTTACGAGACTCAACGTCGCGGACAACAGCGGCGCAAAAGAGATTATGTGTATCAAAGTTTTGGGTGGTTCGAAAAGAAGATACGCGTCTGTCGGTGACATCATCGTCGCTTCAGTGAAAAAAGCGACACCCAACGGCAAAGTAAAAAAAGGCCAAGTGGTCAAAGCTGTCGTGGTTCGCACCAAAAAAGAGATCCAAAGAGAAAACGGCTCTTTGATTCGTTTCGACGACAATGCAGCCGTTATTCTCGATAATAAAAACGAACCCATCGGCACGCGTATCTTCGGACCTGTCAGCCGTGAAGTACGATATAAAAACTTCATGAAAATCGTTTCACTCGCACCGGAGGTGCTCTAATGGCAAACAAAAAATTTAAAATCAAAAAGGGAGATATCGTCGAAGTGATCACCGGCGATGACAAAGGCAAAAGAGGCGAAGTCCTCAAAGTCCTCAAAGATAAAGACGCTGTGATCGTAGCCGGCTGCAAAGTGGCCAAAAAGGCCGTCAAGCCGAGTGAAAAGAATCCAGAAGGCGGATTTATCCAAAAAGAGATGCCTATTCACATCTCTAACGTTCGCAAAGTAGAAGGTGGCGCATCATGACACTAGAACTCAAAGAGCTATACAAAGAGAGAGTCAAAGACGAGCTTGCTAAAGAGCTCGAAATTCAAAACCCTATGCTCATCCCCGCCCTCGAAAAGATCGTCGTGAGTGTGGGTGCGGGTGAAGCGAGCCGCGATAGCAAACTGATGCAAAGCATCCAAGATACTATCAGCCTCATCACCGGTCAGCATGCGGTGGTAACCAAAGCGCGTAAATCTGAAGCGGGCTTCAAAATCCGCGAGGGAATGCCTGTGGGTGTGAAGGTGACGCTGCGTGGCGATCGCATGTGGAACTTTTTGCAAAAGCTCATCTACATCGCACTTCCACGCGTGAAGGATTTCAGAGGACTTCCTCGTAACGGTTTCGATGGACGCGGAAACTACAACTTCGGTCTCGATGAGCAGCTGATGTTTCCGGAAGTCGATTACGACAACATCATCAAAACACACGGGATGAATATCACTATCGTCACGACAACCGATAGTGACAAAGAAGCTTTTGCGCTTTTGGAAAAACTTGGATTCCCATTTGCTAAAGGTGGTAAATAATGGCAAAGAAAAGTATGATCGCGAAGGCCAAAAGAAAGCCTAAATTTAAGGTAAGAGCCTATACACGTTGCCGCATCTGCGGTCGTCCCCGCTCAGTCTACAGAGATTTCGGTCTTTGTAGAATTTGTCTCAGAAAAATGGCAAGCGAAGGTTTGCTGCCAGGTGTCAAAAAGTCAAGCTGGTAATTCACTAATAGGTAGCGTGCACTGCACGAACCCTATTAGATATTCATGAAGGAGAAACAACAATGATCAACGATATGATTGCCGATTCTATCACGAGAATCAGAAATGCGCAGATGCGCGGTCTTGAAGTGACACAGCTTCTGTACTCTAAAATCGTAGAAGCTATCGTAAAAATTTTGCAAGAAAAAGGCTACATCGAGAGTTATAAAGTTGTCGAAGAGGGCAACAAAAAATTTATCAACGTGGTTTTGAAGTATGAAGAGGTAGGCAAGAAGAAAAAGCCTGCCATCAACGAAATCAAACGCATCTCTAAACCCGGTCGCCGTGTCTACAAAGGCAAAGAAGAGATCAAACGTTTTAAAAACGGATACGGCACGATTATTGTAAGCACGAGCAAAGGTGTGTTACCCAACGACGAAGCGTACCGCTTGGGAGTAGGCGGCGAAGTGCTTTGTAGTGTATGGTAATACGATATCCATTCGAGTCACTCGTAGAAATATCGTATAAAGGAACGACATGAGTAGAATTGGTAAACAACCTGTAGCGATTCCAAGCGGAATCGAAGTGAAAATAGAAGATGGCAAACTCATCGCCAAAAAAGGCAACGTCACTCAAGAGGTAGAGTTTGGCGATAGAGTCAACGTAAAGATTGAAGACAATAAAATCGTTTTTTCACCTGTAGGCGACGATAGACAGAGCAGAGCCTACTGGGGGACATATAGAGCTCTTACTAACAACGCGATCAAAGGCTTGGTAGAAGGTTTTGAGAAAAAACTCGAAATCAACGGGGTGGGATATAGAGCCCAAGTGAAAGGAAAAGAGCTTGAACTGCAGCTCGGTTTTTCTCACCCTATCAACTATCCCATCCCCGAGGGAATCCAGATTACCGTAGAGAAAAACATCATCACCGTTAAAGGCCATGACAAGCAAAAAGTAGGTCAAGTGGCCGCTGAGATCAGAAGCTTCAGACCGCCTGAGCCATACAAAGGCAAGGGTGTCAAGTATGTCGACGAAGTGATCATCAGAAAAGCCGGTAAAACCGCTAAGAAGTAAAGGGTAGGATATGAGAGAGAGCGTTCAAAGAAGAAAAAATAGACTCAGAATCAAAAGAAAAAGAAGAGTTCGCGGTAAGATTACTGGAACGGCCACGAGACCTCGTGTCTCCGTCTTCAAATCCAATAGACACTTCTATGCCCAGGCGATCGACGATACGAAAGGGCATACTCTCGCATATAGCGACGGAGCGAAAATGGGCTTGAAAGCCAACAAAGAAGAGGTGAAAAAAGTGGCCGAAGATATGGCCGCAAAACTCAAGGCCCTCAATATCGAAACTATAGTATTCGATAGAAACGGTTATTTGTACCATGGTGTCGTCGCATCTTTCGCGGATGCACTCAGAGAAAACGGAATTAAGTTTTAGGGGTAGCGTATGGAAAAGTGGAATAGAGAAGAGTTCGAAGAGGTTGTTGTCAACATCAGCCGCGTAACGAAAGTGGTCAAGGGTGGACGTCGTTTTCGTTTCAGCGCACTCGTAGTAGTGGGCGATAGAAAAGGGCATGTTGGTTATGGCATCGGAAAAGCAAAAGAGGTGCCTGATGCTATTAAAAAAGCGATCGACAACGCTTTTAAAAACATCACGACAGTAAACATCAAAGGCACGACTATCGCGCACGATATCGAACACAAATACAATGCGAGCAAAATCTTGCTTAAACCTGCGAGCCAGGGTACCGGTGTGATCGCCGGTGGTGCTGCACGTCCCGTGCTCGAACTCGCCGGCATCAAAGATATTTTGACCAAGTCACTAGGATCCAACAACCCTGCGACATTGGTGCGCGCGACTATCGAAGCGCTCGAAAGAATCAAAGGATAAGGACTGATCATGGCACTACACAATCTCCAACCAGCACCCGGAAGCACACACAAAATCAAGCGTGTAGGCCGCGGTCAAGGTAGTGGTATGGGAAAAACATCCACACGCGGCCAAAAAGGGCAAAAAAGTAGAACAGGATATAAACAAAAAAGAGGATTCGAAGGCGGTCAACAGCCGCTCCAAAGAAGACTCCCGAAAGTGGGCTTCAACTCACGCGTAGAAAAACCATACGCTATCAATGTAGATAAAGCCAAAAAGATCGCGGGTCTTGAAGAGATCACTATCGAAACCATCAGAAGTGTCTATAAACTTCCAAAATATGTAGTACGAGTGAAACTCATCGGAAAAGGTGTCAAAGAGATCGTTGCAAAAATTAAAGACGACAATATCTCTTATAGCGGACAAAAATAATGAGCAAGTCACTCGTCAACAAAATCCTCATCACTCTTGGATTTTTGTTTCTTTATAGAGTCCTCGCATATGTCCCCGTCCCCGGGGTCAATATCGATGTGGTCAAAGAGTTCTTCGACACGCAAGCAGGCAACGCCCTGGGTATGTTCAACCTCTTTAGCGGCAATGCCGTACGAAGGCTGAGCATCATCTCTCTTGGTATCATGCCCTACATTACTGCTTCTATTATTATGGAACTCCTTGCTGCCACCTTTCCTGCTCTCGGTCAGCTCAAAAAAGAGCGCGATGGAATGACGAAGTATATGCAGATTATCCGCTATGCTACTATCGTCATTACTATTATTCAAGCGATCGGTGTCTCTATGGGACTCCACGCACTTACCGGAAAAGGCGGCGAACCTGCTATCATGATCGATATGCCTACGTTCGTGACCATCGCTGCTATCAGTATGCTTGCAGGGACAATGATCTTGATGTGGATAGGAGAGCAGATTACACAGCGCGGTGTGGGCAATGGTATCTCGCTTATCATCTTTGCAGGGATAGTCAGTGGTATTCCGTCTGCTATCGGTGGTACGATCAATCTCGTCAACACCGGCGAACTCAATTTCCTCGTCCTGATCGCCATCGTGGCCATCATCTTTGTGACGGTAGGGTTCATCATCTATATGGAGCTCGCGGAGCGCCGTATCCCGATCTCCTATTCTCGCAAGATTCTGATGCAAAATCAGAAAAAACGCATTATGAACTATATCCCAATCAAGCTCAATCTCAGTGGCGTTATACCACCGATTTTTGCTTCAGCAATCTTGATGTTTCCGTCTACAATTTTGCAATCAAGCCAAAATCCGATATTGCAAAAGATCGCAGATATACTCAACCCCAACGGCTTTACTTTTAATTTCTTGATGTTTGTGCTTGTCATTTTCTTTGCATATTTTTATACTTCTATTGTTTTCAACGGTAAAGAGATAGCGGATAATCTCAAGCGTCAAGGCGGATTTATCCCGGGTGTGCGCCCCGGTGAGCCAACTGCTATGTATCTCAATGAAGTGGCGAGTCGTTTGACGCTGTGGGGTGCACTCTATCTCGCAGTCATCGCCACGCTTCCATGGGTACTCGTCAAGGCCATGGGCGTTCCTTTTTACTTCGGAGGTACGGCAGTACTCATCGTGGTGCAAGTGGCCCTCGATACGATGCGCAAAATCGAAGCGCAAATCTATATGAGCAAGTATGAAACACTCAGTGCGGTAGGTTTGTAATGGCGATACCCATTCGCAAACCTGCCGAAATCGACAAGCTTCGCAAAGCCAATATCATCGTAGCAAAAACACTAAAGTATCTTAGCGGGCAGTGCAAGCCGGGAGTTTCGCTGCTCGAGCTCGACCGTATGGGTGAAGAGTACATCCGCTCTTTAGGTGCACGCCCGTCGTTCAAAGGGCTCTATGGATTTCCTGCAAGTGTCTGCACCTCCGTTAACGAAGTCATCATTCACGGTGTCCCGACTGAGTACAAACTCCAAGAAGGGGATATAATAGGGCTTGATATCGGAACTGAGCTGGATGGCTGGTACGGTGATGCTGCGGTAACAGTGGGTGTGGGTACAATCAGCAAAGCCGATGAGGCACTCATTCAAATAGCGAAAGATACTCTCTATTTCGCTATTGAAATCATTCGTCCGGGACTTCGTTTCAAAGAGCTCAGCTATGAAATAGAAAAATTCATTAAAGCGAGAGGCTATCAGCCGCTCCATGGCTTTTGCGGGCATGGAATCGGGCGAAAACCTCACGAAGAGCCGGAAATCCCCAACTATCTCGAGCACGGCTCTCCAAAAAGCGGTCCCAAGATAAAAGAGGGCATGGTGTTTTGCCTCGAGCCTATGATTTGCCAAAAGCTTGGGACTCCCAAGATTTTGGAGGATAAGTGGTCTGTGGTGAGTGAAGATGGACTTCGCGGAAGCCACTACGAGCATACCGTAGCGGTCATTGGAGGTAAAGCGGAAATTTTAAGCAAGGAGGATTGAGATGGCAAAAGATGATGTAATAGAGGTAGACGGTATCGTCAAAGAGGCACTGCCCAACGCGATGTTTCGCGTCGAGCTCGAAAACGGCCATGTGGTACTCTGCCATATCGCAGGTAAAATGCGTATGCACTATATCAAGATACTTCCCGGTGATAGAGTCAAAGTGGAGCTTACTCCTTACAGCCTTGATAAGGGACGTATTACCTTTAGATATAAATAAGCTTAAATTAAGCGTTATTTAAGTATAATTACATCCCTTTTTGGGGAACTGTGGGAAGAGTCTTTGTAAGAGGCGGCACTCCTCTTACAAGGGTTGGTTTGAGTACTTCATCAAACCTAGCGTACCGTTAGCATGAGTGCCGATATACTTTAAGGAGATGTGATGAAAGTTCGACCTTCAGTCAAAAAAATGTGCGACAAGTGCAAAATCATCAAACGCAAAGGCGTAGTACGCGTCATATGCGTCAATCCAAAACATAAACAGAGACAAGGATAGTGCATGGCTAGGATCGCTGGTGTAGATTTGCCTAAAAACAAACGTATCGAGTATGCGTTGCCATATGTTTACGGTATTGGACTTACGACTTCAAGAAAAATCCTGGATGCGGTTGGCATCAGCTACGATAAACGTGTCTATGAACTTACAGAAGACGAAGTGGCGACAATCAACAAGCATATCCGCGAAAACTACATGGTCGAAGGTGATTTGCGCCGCAAAGTGGCCATGGATATTAAAGCCTTGATGGATATCGGATGCTACAGAGGCCTTCGCCATAGACGTGGACTTCCTGTGCGTGGCCAAAGAACGAAAACGAACGCCCGCACGAGAAAAGGCAAGAAAAAAACTGTAGGTTCTAAAAAAGGATAAGTAGATGGCTAAGAAGAGAACGAGAAAAAAAGTAGTCAAGAAAAACATCGCTCGTGGAATCGTCTATATCAATGCCACGTTCAATAACACCGTAGTGACCGTCACCGACGAAATGGGTAACGTGATTGCTTGGAGTAGTGCAGGAAGCCTCGGCTTCAAAGGGAGCAAAAAGTCTACTCCGTTTGCTGCACAGCAAGCTGTCGAAGATGCTATGACAAAAGCCAAAGAGCACGGCATCAAAGAGGTGGGTATCAAAGTCCAAGGCCCCGGAAGCGGCCGCGACACGGCAGTGAAAAGTGTCGGCGCGATAGAAGGCATTCGCGTGCTCTTTTTCAAAGATATCACTCCGTTGCCGCACAACGGATGTCGACCTCCTAAACGCAGACGTGTATAATAGAGTCTAACGGTACGCCACACAGAACGAAAAAACATTTGAGTAGGAGAAACGATGGCAAGATATAGAGGTCCGGTAGAAAAAATCGAAAGAAGACTTGGCGTGAGCCTCGCGCTCAAAGGCGAAAGACGCCTTGCAGGCAAGAGCGCGCTGGATAAAAGACCGTATCCTCCTGGACAGCATGGTCAAAGAAGAAGCAAAATTAGTGAATACGGCTTGCAGCTGCGCGAAAAGCAAAAAGCGAAATTTATGTACGGCGTAGCTGAAAAGCAGTTCCGCAATCTTTTCAAAGAAGCGAACAGGATCGAAGGTAACACGGGAGAAAACCTCATCAAACTCCTCGAACAGCGCCTAGACAACGTAGTGTATAGAATGGGATTTGCCACTACGCGTAGATTTGCACGTCAGCTCGTAAGCCACGGACACGTTCTAGTAGACGGTAAACGTGTCAATATCCCTTCTTACCGTGTTAAACCCGGTCAAAAGATAGAGATTCGCGAAAAGAGCAAAAACAATCCTCAAATCCAAAGAGCTTTGGAACTGACAAACCAAACCGGCATCGTGCCTTGGGTCGATGTGGATAAAGAGAAAGTTTTCGGTATCTTTACTCGCGTGCCGGAACGCAGCGAAGTGGAGATCCCTGTCGAAGAGCGTCTAATCGTCGAGCTATACTCTAAATAATAGCTTCTAGGCCTTGGGCCTAGCAAAAAAATCACTAAAGAGAGTTGGCAATGAGTAAAATAAAAGTGAGTCCGTCGGTACCGACTACCATCGACGTAGAAAAAATTAAAGATAATCATGTCCGTCTCACAGTATATCCGTATGAAAAAGGATATGCAATATCCGTAGCACATCCTCTAAGACGCCTCCTTTTGAGTGCTACAGTAGGGTATGCTCCCGTCGGTATTAAAATCGATGGTGTTAAACATGAGTTTGACAGTATCCGCGGGATGCTTGAGGATGTTGCGGAATTTATTATCAATCTTAAAAATGTTCGCTTTAAGATAAAAGACCCGCAAGCGGAAGAGGCTGTTGTCGAGTATAGCTTTGAAGGTCCTAAAGAACTACAGGGTAGCGACTTAGCAAATGAAATTCTCGATGTCGTTACGCCTGAGAATTTCTTAGCAACTCTCAATGAAGACGCAAAACTGAACTTCACACTCATCATAAAAAAAGGGATCGGTTACGTACCGAGCGAACTTATTCGAGATGAGCTCGATGAGGGCTTCATCGCGCTCGATGCATTCTTTACTCCCGTTAAAAAAGCGGTGTATGAGATTGAAAACATTCTAGTAGAAGATAACCCTAACTATGAAAAGATCGTCTTCGATATCGAAACGGATGGCCAAATTGAGCCTCTTGAAGCGCTGAAAATGGCTCTTGATGTTCTCAAAGGGCAAATGGCTATTTTTGATAATGACCTCACTACAAAAGAGAGCGGAGGCATTGTAGATGCATCTTCAAAAAATAAAATCTTCTTTGAGCCGATAGATGTGCTTAATTTAGGTGCTCGAAGTTACAACAGCTTAGAAAAAGCAGGAATTAAGTTTGTAGGTGAACTGCTATTGATGGATTC
>WGBB01000206.1 GCA_015494505.1 Nitratiruptor sp.
ACGGTAGCCATGAGACCCTTTTCGCGCAGCTCGCCGCCCACCTTCGGTCCCACCATATCGACGCGGCGGATCTCGAAGTTGCCCGTGCCTTGGAGAGCTTGGCGGGCGATGTCGCCGATATCGCGCCCTAGCTGTTTGCTGGAGGTTTTGATGCGTATTACTATCTCTTGGTCACTGCCAAAGTACGTGACGGCCGCGTTTTTGAATACTTCGCTTTTTTTAAGAGCCTCGCGCACTTTGGCGATCTCTACGGGCTTGTCGTAGCGCACCTGCACGATGCTACCGCCCGCAAAGTCGATGCCGAAATTGAGCCCCTTAGTAAAGAGCAAAGCCCACGAACCCAGCACCAAAATGGCAGAAATAGCCATGAAAATCTTGGCTTTGCCCATAAAGTCGATGATTCTATCGGTTTTGAAAAACTCCATATCAAACCTTTATTCCAAACCAGCGTTTGAGATTCTTGCTGCGCTCTATCTTTTCCATAAGTGCCTCATACATACCGTGCGTTCCCACGATGGCTGTGAGCATCGAAGCAAGGATACCTATGCTCATGGTAATAGCAAACCCTTTGATAGGACCCGTGCCGTAGGCATAGAGTACCACTGCGGCGATGAGTGTGGTGATGTTGGCATCCAATATCGCGCTCATAGCGTTTTTATAACCCTGCTCAATCGCCTTTTTGACTGAAACCCCCTGGCGCAAGAGCTCACGGATACGTTCGTTGATGATAACGTTGGCATCCACGGCCATACCCACGGTAAGCACGATACCGGCCATACCGGGCAGTGTCAGCGTCGCACCGAAAATCGCCATAACGCCGATGATGAGAAAGAGGTTGGCTATGAGGGCGATATCTGCGATAAGCCCTGCGATACCGTAGTACCAAACCATAAAGAGCACCACTAGCACGAAACCGCTAATAAGTGCTATCATACTTTGGCGAATGCTGTCAGCCCCGAGGCTCGGACCGATACTGCGCTTTTCTTCCATGTAGACAGGGGCCAGTAGCGCACCGCTACGCAGCGCGATGGCTACGTCGTGGGCCTCCTGGACGCTAAAGCCTCCGCTAATCTGTCCGTTACCGCCGCCGATGCGCTCGCGAATCACGGGAGCTGAATAGACCACGTTATCGAGCACGATAGCCAGACGCTTTCCTACGTTTTTGGCGGTGAAGTTGGCAAAAATATCGGCGCCTTGGGAGTTGAGGGTAAAATCGATAACGGGCTGGTTGTTGCGATCGAATGCCACGCGCGCATCGGTAATCATACTGCCGTCGAGAATCGGAATCTCTTTGACCAGATACTTGTGTCCCTGGCGGTCTTTGAGGATGATATCGCCATACTCTGCCGCCTCTTCGGGCGTCATCTGATCCACACGAGCCTGGCGTGCCTCATCCACGGCCATCAGCTGCAGGTGCGCCGCTTTTGCGATGAGCTTGCGCACGCGCTGCTCCTGCTGGGGCGTTTTGATGCCGGGAAGCTCCACGAGGATTTTGTCTTTACCCTGCTTGGCCACAGTCGGCTCGGCCAAACCGAACTGGTCCAGACGGTTGCGGATGGTATCGACGGCCTGCTTAATGGCATACTGCTTGATCGATTCACGCTCTTGAGGTGTAAGGATGAGCTTGTAGCCGAGGCCATCTTTTTGGAGTTTGAATCCTTTGAGCTTTTGCAAGAAGGCTTCGATTTTGGGAGCGTCATCTTTGTCTAGGAGTTTGAAACTAATGCCGTTTTCATCGATGCGCAGCTCGTCAATAATGATATCGTTGTCTTCAGCGTAGTACTTGATGGAGGAAGCCACCGATTTGAGCTTGGAGGCTATCGCCTTTTGGGTATCGACACCCAAAAGCATATGCAATCCCCCCTGCAAATCGAGCCCCAGTGTGATTTTGGGACCGAAGGGCGCGTTAAAAAGCGACGGCACACTCAAAGCCACACCGGCCAAAAAGACCAGCACGAATATGACGAACCGATAGTTGAGCCACTTCATCATTTAGCTTTCGAGTTTTTTGGCGATATAGCTCTTATCTATCTTCACTTCAGTGTTGTCGTTGATTTTGGCTTTGATAAAGCTCTCCTCGTTTTTGACCACTTCGGCTATAATACCACCAGAGGTGACGATTCTATCACCCTTTTTGAGAGAATCCACCATCTCTTTATGTTTTTTGACCTGCTGCTGCTGTGGGCGAATGATGAGAAAGTAGAAAATTGCGATTATTATCACGAGTGGGAGAAGAGAGTTGAGGATAGCTGTTCCTTGTCCTTGCATACGGTTTCCTTTGTTCCAAAAATTTGGCAAATATTGTACCATCTCAATACTAATGAAATCCTTTGGCATCGCACTGCTTCTTAGCCTCTTTATCTTCAGCGAATGGCTGGGATTTGTATCAAGCTATCTCGAATCGGCAATCGCACTTGTGGGGCTTTTTTTGTTTTTGCGCCAAAAGCGGCTCTTTTGGATAGGATTTTTTCTTGGCCTTATCTGGTTTTGGTGGATAGGGCTGAGTTTTCGCTACTACGGCTTTCCGTATCTCGTGCCGATAGTCCCTTTCTTCATTGCACTTGTCTACGGCATACTCTTTTGGACGGTAGCGGCGCTGACGCAGTTTTTGCAGCGCTTCTTCCCTTTTGCCCTTCATCCCGTGGCCAACGCCCTTTTTTTGCTAGGCGCTAGCTATATCCACCCTTTTGGATTTACCTGGTTTATTCCCGAGCTCATTTTTATCCACACTCCCTTCGGCCTGGATAAACTCCATTTCGCATCCATCCTAGCCGCACTGACGCTCCTTGCTTACGCCAAGCGACCAAAGAGCTTTATACTCTTAGCCATCCCGGCTGCATTTTTGTTCCTCTTTGCCTACCATCCTGCGACGCCAAACCTCTTGGCGCCGCTTCGCATCAAACTCGTCACCACCCATATCCCTCAGGACCAAAAGTGGCTACCCCAAAATCGCCAAAGAATCGTCGCAGACAATCTTCGCGCTATCGACAAAGCTATCGCCGAAGGCTACGAAGCAGTGGTGCTACCCGAGAGCGCTTTTCCTCTCTTTTTGGATCGCGACGTGCCTTTAATGCTTGCGCTGCTCGATCGCAGCAGCCGCATCGCCATCGTCACGGGCGCACTGCACACGGAGGGAGAGCGGGTTTTTAACTCCACCTACCTTTTCCAAAACGGTCGCTACCAAATCTTCAACAAAGTGGTCTTGGTGCCT
>WGBB01000207.1 GCA_015494505.1 Nitratiruptor sp.
ATGACGGCACAGAACGAAGAGGCTACGTGCTCGAAACACAAAAAGTGAACCTGGCACGCAAAAATGTCGAGCCGATAGCAGAATTGCCAGAGTTCAACGGCACGGTGGTCTATCGCTGCGAGCCTGTGCTGCAGTTTAGCCCCTTTACCAATAAAGCGCATCAGCTTGCTTCAACGGGCAAACTGTATGCAAGCGAAACATTTATGCAAGAATTGGGACTTTCTGAGGGTGATAAAGTGAACATTAAAAAAGATAATACTAATATTACGGTAGAAGTGGAGCTCGACGATAAAATCGGCTCCGGAGCGTATCTGGGAACGTTCGATCCGAATCTGGATGTGAGCGGATTGTTTGAGGGATACAGATTTGCAGAAGTAACCATCCAAAAGGTGTGACATGGATGCAGCATTCGTAATCGAGACGATAATCAAGATTTTGATCGTTTTGGGTCTCTTCTCAGCATTGGCGGGATTTGGTACGTACATAGAGCGTAAAGTACTCGCTTTTATGCAGCGCCGTCTTGGACCTATGCACGTAGGTCCCTATGGACTCTTGCAAGTCCTTGCAGACGGTATCAAACTCTTTACCAAAGAGGATTTCATTCCCCAAGGCGCGGTACGCCCCATCTTTATGATCGCGCCCGTCATCACTGCTGCTACCGCTTTCATCGCTATGGCTGCTATTCCGATGTTTCCGGAGTTCACCGTCGGGGGCTACACCGTTAAACCTATCATCTCCGATATCAACGTAGGCCTTCTCTTCGTGCTGGGCGTGATGGCCACGGGTCTGTATGGACCGCTGCTTGCGGGGATGGCGAGCCAAAACAAATGGAGTATCCTCGGTGCTGCGCGTACAGCTATCCAGTTTCTCAGCTACGAAGTGGTCACTGGTCTTTCAGTCCTCGCACCCGTCATGATTGTAGGCTCGCTCTCGCTTATCGATTTTAACAACTACCAAGCAGGCGGTGTGAGCGATTGGCTTGTGTGGAAACAGCCGATTGCATTCATTCTCTTTTTGATTGCAGGGTTTGCAGAAACAAACAGGACGCCCTTTGACCTTCTCGAACACGAAGCGGAAGTGATTTCAGGATACGCTACCGAGTATAGCGGTATGCGCTGGGGGATGTTCTTCATCGGTGAATATGCCAACATGTTTACTCTCGGTTTTCTCGCTAGTCTCATATTCCTCGGCGGGTTCAACGATCTATGGTTCATTCCGGGCGCTATAGCGATCTTGATGAAAGTATTTTTCATATTCTTCTTTTTCTTGTGGACACGCGCCTCGTGGCCGCATGTGCGTCCCGATCAGTTGATGTGGCTTTGTTGGAAAGTCTTGATGCCGCTTGCAGTGATCAACGTGGTCATTACAGGCATTGTGATGATGTTCTAAGGGAGAGGGTATGAGCGGATTGGAACAGTTCAAAGATCGCAACGTTTCACAAAACTACTATAAAGTACAGATAGAGCCCTACCCAAAAACGGGATGGGAAAAGTTCAAACGAGTACTCAAGCGAAGTATCAAACTCGAGCTTTTCGTGGGGCTCAAAATCACATTGATGGAGATGCTGCGCTTTAATATCCATACGGTGCAGTATCCCAAAGAGAAGCTCCCCATCGGTCCGAGATATCGTGCTGTGCACAGGCTCCTGCGCCTGCTTGAGAGCGGTACGGAGCGCTGTATCGGATGCGGACTGTGTGAAAAAATCTGTATATCTAACTGCATCCGCATCGATACGAAAGTGGACGAGCACGGCCGTAAGATACCTACGGAGTATACCATCAACTTCGGCCGCTGTATTTTCTGCGGTTACTGTGCCGAGGTATGTCCTGAGCTTGCTATCGTCCATGGTCCCGACTATGAAAATGCCAGTGAACAGCGTGCGCATTTTGCACTCAAAGAGGATATGCTTACGCCGCTTGACAAGCTTAAGCAGCAGCAGGAATACCCAGGTTTTGGTGCTCCGACTCCGGTAGCCGATCAACGCATCAAAAAAACGCCATTAGCGTACTAAAAGGTGAGATTATGGTAGAAGCGATAGCCTTTTATCTCTTCGCGTTTTTGACGGTTGCGATGTTTACGATTACCGTCATGAGCAAAAACGCGCTCTATGCGATGAGTTCGCTTGCAGCGGGAATGATTTTCATTTCGGCATTCTTCTTCTTGCTCGATGCGGACTTTTTAGGAGTCGTACAGATAATCGTCTACAGCGGTGCGGTGATGGCACTCTATGCGTTCGGTATGATGTTTTTCGATACCACAAAAGATGTGCAAGAGAAAAATCCATCCAAAAAGGTGGTCTTCTTCCTCAGCGGTATGGTGGCACTCTTGCTCGTACTTATAGTCCTCTCACCGATGATTTCCGACAAAGTCAAAGCCCTCTACCCCGTAAGTGATGAAGTGGGCAACGCAGAGGCGGTGGGTATCGTGCTCTTTACCAAATATCTCGTGCCTTTCGAAGTGGCGGCTATTATGCTCTTGGTGGCTATGATTGCGGGCATTATCTTAGCTAGTAAACGTATGGATGAGAGTATTACCCTCAAAATCGATGAAGAGATCGAACGCTCCAAAGGAGAGCAGCAATGATTACGCTTACACACTATCTCGTACTGGCAGCTATCCTGTTTAGCATTGCCCTGGTGGGGATTCTTAGACGCAAGAATCTCTTGATGCTCTTTTTCGCCACTGAGATTGCGCTCAATGCCGTCAATATTGCTTTTGCCGCCATCTCCAAATATTACGGAGATTTGACGGGGCAGCTTTTTGCGTTTTTTATCATAGCTATAGCTGCTAGTGAAGTGGCTGTGGGACTAGGACTGCTCATCATCTGGTACAAACGCCGTGGCAACATCGATCTTGATACACTCCAATCAATGAAGGGATAAGGGAAGAGTATGGAAAAGTATCTACTCACGACGCTCTTTGCGCCGCTTGTGGGATCGCTCTTTGCGGCCCTCTTTGGGATGAAACCTAAGAAACTCATCACCGGTATCGTCACGTCGCTACTGCTCTTTATCTCCTTCGTAAGTGCGGTAACACTGCTTGTGCATGTGGCGAGTACCGATGAGATTGTACGCGTCAAGCTTTTTGACTGGATTACGGTAGGAAGTCTCAATATTCCTTTTGGTTTTGTGGCCGACCATGTCTCTGTGATTATGATGGTTACAGTGACACTGGTCTCTACACTCGTACATATCTATTCTATAGGCTATATGGAGCATGACGAGGGGTTTAATAGGTTTTTTAGCTATTTGAGCGCTTTCGTTTTCTCGATGCTCGTCCTTGTGATGAGCGACAACTTCGCAGGCCTCTTTATCGGTTGGGAAGGCGTGGGGCTTTGTTCTTGGCTACTGATTGGCTTTTGGTACCATAAAAAAGACGAGCCGCGTGAGGTCAACCCTTCCATTTCACCTTCTTGGGCTGCGAATGAAGCGTTTATTATGAACCGTATCGCAGACTTGGGGATGCTTTTGGGACTCTTCCTTATCTACTGGAATGTCGGTTCACTCCAGTATGACGTGGTATTTGCCCATGTTGATCTTTTCAATATCTCCATCATAACCCTTATGGGTATCTTCCTCTTTATCGGTGCCATGGGTAAATCTGCCCAGTTTCCGCTCCACACTTGGCTCGCCGATGCGATGGAAGGCCCTACACCCGTTTCAGCCCTTATCCACGCAGCAACGATGGTTACGGCAGGTGTCTATCTGGTAATCCGTGCTTTTCC
>WGBB01000208.1 GCA_015494505.1 Nitratiruptor sp.
GATAGGACTATTATGTTTGCTCCCACAAGAGGATTTTTACTCTTGTGGTGTATTGTTTTTGGTATGGATGCACTGGTCGTTGAGCTTTTGGATGTAGGATTTGCTTCTTTGTATCAGCTCTTCTAAAGCAGCTTCGATTTTTTTGCTGGACAAAGCTTTAGGAGCCAGCAGGTAGGGACGCAACCAGGAGGTGTGCTTGAGAAAGGCTTGCTTGAGAGACTGCTCTTCGATTTTTTTTGCGATGCGGCTGCGCAGGAAGGAGCGCAGTTTAAAGTGGAGCACCAAAAAGAGCACGATGGCCGCACCAGTCAAGACATAGCCCGCATTGGGAATCGGCAATAGGGTGGCGCCATACCAAGCTAAACCGGCCAGGACTATAGCGAGGAAGATATCGGCTATTGCGAGTGTGGTGGCGAAGGAGCGCAGTTTTTCTTGCAAAAGCGGCAAGCTTTGGAGGATCTCCTTTGCGCGGGTTTCGATATTTTTGACGATGCGATAGGCGCGGTCTATAATGACGCTATCCATTTTTGCATAGATAGCTGCTATATCCGCATCCTTTTTCTTTTTGAGACGCTCCTGGGTGGAGGGGTTTTCGATGTTTGCGAGGCTTTCGTTGTAGATGGCGTAGAACTTGCCGCTGACGATCCCTTTTTGGCTGAGCGCTCTTTGCCAGGCGCCTATGATCTCTTCGAGATTGTCCTCTTTGGCGCAAGTGTCGATTTGGTTGAGGACGAAGAGTACCTTGTCGGCGTCGGTGTGGTTGATGGCGATTTCGACGAGATGATTGAGTGTGTCGCGCATCGCTCCGGGCTCAGGGTGGCGCGCATCGAAAAAGATGAGCACAAGGTCCGATAGATCGATGATATGGCGTGTGATTTTGAGCACTGCATCGCGCTGCACGTCTGCATCGAATCCCGGTGAATCGATGAGGATTTTGCCTTTGATGCGCTCGCTATGGACGGTTTTTAGCTGGAGGAATTTGTTGATATTGTTGGCACTTGGGTCGATCTTTTCTATCTCTTTGGAGATGTTGTAAAAAGGAAAGCGAGGGTCCGCATCGAGCGCCACGCCGGGGAGGGTAGTGACGGCGTGGTTTTTGGAGTAGCAGATGACGGTAAATTTATCGTCTACGGCTTGATTGCCCGTCTCTTGCACCTTTTGGCCCAAAAATTCGTTGATAAAGCTCGATTTACCCGCGCTAAAGGTACCCAAAACGGAAATAAGCGGCCACCAGGAGATCGATTCCGTGTAGGTCTGCTGCGGCGAGAGCACTCCTACGTGCCTCGCGATGCTATCGAGCTCTTTGTATTCGTCGATGACCTCTACGAGGATAGGGTTTTCTTCGAGCAGATGCTCTTTGAGCTTTTTGTACCGCTCTTTAGGCGTCATACGCGTTTCCTTTTTATTTTTAGTATAGCACAAGCCTTCAGGCTATACAATTAAATAAATAGAGTTAGAAAATGTGATACAAATAGACTAATATGCTATAATTGCATAAAACTTTATAGAAGGAGGCGCAATGGCAAAGCACCACTTCGAAGCGGAAGTGAGCAAGCTTTTGCAACTGGTGATCCATTCGCTCTATACTAATAGGGACATATTTTTGCGTGAGCTCATCGCGAACGCATCGGACGCTATCGACAAACTTCATCTTCTTTCACTTACGGATGAAAAGTACAAAGAGTTCACAGCAGAGCCCAAAATCACCATCACCCTCGATGAAGTGGAGAAACGCCTGGTGGTGAGCGACAACGGTATCGGTATGGATGATGTGGATTTAGTAGAAAATCTGGGTACCATCGCAAAGAGCGGGACGAAGCAGTTTTTGGAAGAGTTGGAGAAGGATGCCAAGAACAAAGAGCATCTCATCGGACAGTTTGGCGTAGGATTTTACAGCGCCTTTATGGTGGCCAAGAGGGTAGAGGTGGTGAGCAAAAAGGCCGGCGATGCGAAGGCCTGGGTATGGAGCAGCGATGCCGGTGGAGAGTTCGAGGTGGACGAAGCGGTGCGCGAGAGCCACGGTACCGACGTGATACTCTATTTGCGTGACGATGCCACCGAGTATCTCGATGAGTGGCGCATCAAGGAGATCGTAAAAAAATATAGCGACCATATCCCTTATAAAATTTTCCTCAAAAAAGGAGACAAAGAGGAGCAGATCAACAGCGCGCGAGCGCTCTGGAAGATGAACAAGAGCGAGATTAGCGAAGAGGAGTATAAGGAGTTTTATAAAACGCTCTCACATGATGCCAACGATCCACTCTATTGGATCCATACAAAAGCGGAGGGAACGCTTGAGTATACCACTCTTCTATATCCCCTCCGTACGTCCTCTCGATCTCTTTCGTGCAGACTACACACCGGGTGTGAAGCTCTACGTCAAAAACGTCTTCATTATGCAAGATCGTGATCTCTTACCCGTGTATTTACGC
>WGBB01000209.1 GCA_015494505.1 Nitratiruptor sp.
ATCGCCGATAGGCTGGGAGGCGTAAAGAGTCTCTACATCTTCTTTGGCGTGGTAGCGGCTATGGCCTTTATCAACGCCTTTTTCGTGCACAACTTCTACCTGGCTATCGTAGTACTCTTCACCATCATGGCCTTTTTGGGCATGGCAAACGGCGCGGTTTTTCAGCTGGTACCCCAGCGCTTTGGCAAAGATATGGGTATTATGACCGGCATCATCGGCTGTGCCGGAGGTCTTGGCGGGACGGCCCTCATCAAGACGCTTGGATGGAGTAAAGCGGCATTCAACGGCTATAGCGTCGGTTTTGTCATCTTTGGTACAATCGTCCTTATAGCCATTATCGGCATCAGCCTCGTCAAAACAAGATGGCGCACCACATGGGGTGCCACTGCCGGAGGGAGAATTTAGGTGGATAAAAACTATCGCCTCAGTGCCTTTGGCCTGGCCAAGGGCACTGAGCCCGTGGGTGATGATAGCTATGCGGTACGGCTTTTTGACGATATCGTCGTAGGGATAGTCTGCGACGGCGTGGGGAGTGCTGAAGGGGGCCGAGAGGCCAGCCAGCGCGTGGTAAACTATATGCTCAGCAACTTCAAAAACCGACCCAAAAGCTGGAGCATCGAAAAATCGCTCCTTGCTTTCATCACAAACATCAATGAAATCCTCTATAAAGAGTCTTTGGCCGAATATGAAAGGCCAGAGCTCCTCACAACTCTGAGTATCGTCGTAATCGAGGGCAACCGCCTCTACGGCGCAAACGTGGGTGACAGTCCCATCTATCTGTGGCGTGATGGAGAGCTTCGCAAACTGAGCTTCGACCATACCGAAGAATCAGGCTCTCACATCCTCACCCAAGCCATCGGCCTGGCACCCACCGTGGAGCCCTACTTTTTCGAAAATTTCATCCATCCCAAAGACAAGCTCCTCATCGCCAGTGACGGCCTGACGGCGGTGCTCGATGAAGAGGAAATCGCTGCGAAGCTTTTGGATGCCCACACACTCGTGAAATATGCCAGCAAAAAGGTGGCTGACGACCTACCGGACGACACCAGCGCCGTGGTGATCGAAATTAAGGCCATCGACAAGCGCCAGGAGCTCAAGCAGCAAAACCTCCCTATCCCCCAGCGTCTCAAAGCCGGCCAAACGATAGACGGCTACCGCCTCATCGAACCCCTGGTGCAAAACGAACGCACCTGGCTCGTAGAGCAAAAAGGCAAAAAATATGTGATGAAATTTCCTCTGCCCCAAGCCGCCGAAGATGAAACGGCCCTCGATAATTTCATCAAAGAGGCCTGGAACGCCAAACGGCTCAAAGCGGGATTTTTCCCAAAAGCGGTCATCCCCAAAAACCGCTCTATGCGCTACTACATTATGGAGTATATCGAAGGCGAGACCCTTGCCAAACGCATCGCCAAGCGTCCTATCCATATCGACGATGCGGTGAATCTGGCCAAATTTTTGCTCAAAGCGAGCCAATATCTGCTGCGTTTCAATCTCGTGCACGGCGATATCAAGCCCGAAAACATCATCATTACCAAGCGCCACGGCAAAGAGGTCTTCAAGCTCGTAGACTTTGGCTCCATCGTAGAGATATTTTCGCTGACCAACCGAGCCGGAACGCCCAGTTATCTGGCACCCGAGCGCTTCCAAGGCGCACCTATTAGCGAAAGCACGGAGATTTTCGCCATAGGTGTCACCCTCTACCAGGCACTGACCACCAAATATCCCTACGGCGAGATAGAACCCTTTCAAAACCCCACATTCAAGCGACCCAAACGGGTGCGCGAGCTCAACAAAAAGGTGCCTGGCTGGCTGGAATCTGTGGTAATGCGCGCGATTGAACGCGATTCGGCCAGGCGTTACGCGCACTACAGCGAAATGATGTATGAGCTTACGCACCCAGAGAAGGTCAAACCCTACTTTGACGAAAGCGCTAGCCTCATCGAACGCGACCCCGCCAAGGTCTACCGCTACGCATTTATCGTCTCTTTCGTGCTCAATGTGGTGCTCATTCTCTTGCTGCTCAAATAGTATGCAACATTTTTGTATCAATTTTTATACAATGAAACAAAAGAAAAAAGAGTCGATATCTCGCGAGCATTGCGAGAGCGAGCACGTCAGGAGCGTATAAAAAATCGCACCCAACCCGAAGGGCAGCGAAGCTGTTTGCGATTTTTAGCGGATGACGTGCGTCACGGAGTGCGCGAAGCACCTGTGAGCGAGATATTGCACTCTTTTTTAGGA
>WGBB01000210.1 GCA_015494505.1 Nitratiruptor sp.
GGGTGCTTTTGGTGGAGGATTCATCCAGCTATCGCAGGTATCTCTATAACTTTTTTAAAATCTACTATCCCTATTCCAACATTATGGTGGCGAGTGACAAAGATGAGGCTCTGGAGGTTTTGTCTCAAAACGACGATTTTATCAAGCTTGTGGTTACCGACTATGTGCTGGGCAAAAACACCACCGGCTTGCAGCTGGTCAAGGAGATTCGCCAAAACTACCTTTTCGATGATTTAGCCATCATCGCTTTGACGGCATTGGATGTGAACAACATGATGGCGCGTTTCCTAAAAAGCGGCGCCAACGACTTTTTGGACAAGAGCTTTAGCAACTTCGAGTTTGTCTGCCGTATCGATAACGTAGTCAAGTCCCTCATCCAGTTCGAAGAGATCAAAAGCTACTCCAACAAAGACTTCCTCACGGGCTGCTACAATCGCCGCTACCTTTTTGATGCCGGCATCAAGATGTACTACTCCCTCAAGCGCGCCGAAAAGGATGTCTCCGTTGCCATCTGCGACCTCGACCATTTCAAGGCTATCAACGATACCTACGGCCACGTGGCGGGAGACTTGGTGCTCAAGGATTTTGCGAAGATTTTGCAAGACTCCATCCGCGGCAGTGACTTCGTGGTGCGCTACGGCGGGGAGGAGTTTTTGGTCTTTCTGGGCAACTGTGACAAAGAGATGGCCTACCATATCATCGAAGAACGTGTACGCAAGAGGGTGCTAGGCCACACCATCGACTACGACGGCCAGGAGATCGCTTACAACTTCTCCTGCGGTATCTGCGATAGCGGCGAGAGTTTTGAAGAGATTGTCAAAAAGGCGGACGAGAAGCTCTACGAAGCCAAGAAGCAAAGAGGTATCACCGTCGTATGAAAAAGGTGGCCGTGAGCGCGTGCCTTTTGGGGCGCAACTGCCGCTACGATGCGACCAATCGCCTCGATAGCGAGCTTATGGGAAGCTTGGCAGACAAGGAAGTCATCCCCTTTTGTCCCGAAGAAGCGATTTTGGGCATACCGCGAGAGACCATCGATATCGTAGATGGTCGTGCCATCGGGAATGAAAGCGGCCGTGACTACACCGACGCCATAGAAAAGCAGGCCGAGGAGTTTGCGCGCCTCCATCCCGATATCGAAGAGGTCTATTGTAAGGCCAAATCCCCCAGCTGCGCGCTGTGCAGCGCCAGAGTCTATGATGCGAAGAGAAATCTACGTAGTCACGAAGGCATGGGTGTTTTTATCAAAAAGCTCAGTGAGCTCTTACCGCACATTGTAATCAAAGAAAGGAGATAAAGATGATAGAAGTGGGACAAAAAGCACCGGAATTTTGTTTGCCTAATAGTGATGAGGTAGAAATCTGCCTCAAAGACCTGCGCGGCAAATGGGTAGTGCTCTATTTTTATCCCAAAGACAACACGCCTGGATGCACCACCGAAGCTCTCGATTTTACAGCGCATTTAGAAGAGTTCGAAAAGCTCGGTGCCATCGTGATCGGCATCAGTCCCGACAGCTGTGCCAGCCACAAGAGGTTCATCGAGAAAAAGGAGCTTAAGGTGACGCTCTTGTGCGACACGGAAAAAGAGGTGCTCAAAGCCTATGGAGCATGGGGTAAAAAGAAGATGTACGGCAAGGAGTATGAAGGTGTCATTCGCACCACGTACCTCATAGACCCAGAGGGCAACGTAGCCGCCGTATGGCCGAAAGTGCGCGTCAAAGGGCACGTAGAGGCGGTTTTGGCGAAGCTTAAAGAGCTTGCGCAATAATTTTTTAAGCTACTTTTTTCTATAATAGCGCGCCTTTTAGTACACACGCAGTAATCCTTGACGGGTTGCGGCTTTGGCCGTTGATGACTGCGGAGGCAAAAACCTATATCATACAAGGAGCCCTTATGGTTACAATGAAAGACCTACTCGAGTGCGGTGTGCATTTCGGACACCAGACACGCAGATGGAATCCGAAGATGAAGCCTTTCATTTTCGGTGTACGTAAAAACATCCACATTATCGACTTGCAAAAGACTCTTCGCTACTTTCGCTATACCTACAACGTAGTGCGCGATGCGGCGAAAGAGGGTAAGACGATTCTTTTTGTGGGAACGAAAAAGCAAGCCAAAAACGCCGTCGAAGAGCATGCAAAGCGCTGCGGCATGCCCTATGTGAATGCCAGATGGCTGGGCGGTACGCTGACAAACTTCAACACCATTAAAAAATCTATTAGAAAACTCGAAATTATCGAAGAGATGGAAAAAAGCGGCCAAATGGAGCTTCTGACTAAAAAAGAAGCATTGATGCTGCGCCGCAAAAAAGAGAAGCTCGAAAACTTCCTCGGCGGTATCCGCGATATGAAAAAACTGCCTGATATGCTCTTTATCATCGACGCTGTACGTGAGCATATCGCCGTCAAAGAGGGCAATAAACTCGGAATTCCTATCGTCGCACCTCTTGATACAAACTGCGATCCCGATCTCATCGACTATCCGATCCCCGGCAACGACGATGCGATCAGAAGTATTCAGCTTTTTTGCCGAGAGATTGCCGACGCTATCATCGAAGGAAAAGAGCTCAGAGCCCAAGAGCTCGAGGGTGAAGAGGAAGAAGAGGTAGCACCCGCTACGGAAGAGGAAAAACAAGAAGTGATCGAAGAGGCGCGCCAAGAAGCCGAGGCTGAAGAGGCAGCGGCAAGTGACGAAGAAGTAAAAGAGGAGGAGTAAATGGCGATTACTGCAGCACAGGTAAAAGAACTGCGCGAACGCACCGGCGCAGGTATGATGGATTGTAAAAAGGCGTTGCAAGAAGCCAACGGCGATATGGATAAAGCCATCGAAATCCTTCGCAAAAAAGGTATCGCAAAAGCTGCGAAAAAAGCCGATCGAGTTGCAAGCGAAGGAACAATCGCCGTCGAAATTAGCCCTGATAACAAGTGCGCTACTATCGTCGAAGTCAACTCCGAGACAGATTTCGTGGCACAAAACGAAAACTTCAAAAAGCTTGTGGAAAAAGTCAAAGGCCACATTGCAACTGCCGGCGTAGAGAGCGTCGAAGAGCTCTATAAAACCGAAATTGACGGCGCGGTTTTTGAAGAGTATATGAAAGCCGAAATCGCTAAAATCGGGGAAAACATCGTCGTACGCAGATTCGATAAGCTTTGCGTCGAAGGTCCCGGCGTAGTCAACGGCTACCTGCACATGGGCGGTAAAATCGGCGTTATCGTAGCCGCTACTTGTGACAAAGAAGAGACTTGCGCCTCTATCAAAGATTTTCTCAAAGATGTGGCGATGCATATCGCTGCGATGAATCCTAAATATCTCGATGCCCAGAGCGTTCCAGCAGAAGTGATCGAAAAAGAAAAAGAGATTGCTGCCGCGCAACTCGAAAAAGAGGGCAAGCCTGCCAATATTATCGAAAAGATTATCCCTGGAAAAATCAAGAAGTTTATCGAAGAGAATACGCTTCTTGGACAAAAGTTTGTCAAAGATGATAAAAAGAGCGTCGAACAAGCGCTGAACGAAGCTGCAAAAGCTGCGGGCGGCAGCGCGAAAATCGTGGGTTTCATCCGCTATGAGCTTGGCGAAGGTATCGAGAAAAAACAAGAGGACTTCGCCGCAGAAGTCGCTGCGCAGATGAAATGAGGCAAAAAGCCGTAGGCTTTTTAGGACGATAACTACTTCTTTTTACAGACGGCGCATCGCGCCGTCGCTTCTATTTCCTCATATCTTACAATGTGCTATACTTTCCCTAAAATCTCGAAGGCTAAGGGATGCAAAATCTGCTCGAAGCAAAAAATCTCGCACACGCTTATGACTACCCGCTTTTTGAAGATATCTCTTTGTCGATAGCACCTAAGCAAAGCATCGCCGTGGTAGGCGTGAGCGGTAGCGGCAAGTCGACGCTTTTGCACATCCTCTCTACACTTTTAGCACCAAAGAAGGGGAGTGTGCACATTCTTGGTAAAGATATATACGCCCTTAAAGAAAAGGAGCGTCTAGCTATCAGACGCCATGATGTGGGCATCGTCTTTCAATCCCACTATCTTTTTAAAGGGTTTAGCGCGCACGAAAACATAGAAGTGGCCGCGCTCCTTGCTGCACAATCCATCGACGAGCAGCTTTTGGAGGCGTTTAAGATAGCACATGTGATGCAAAAACGCGTCACTGACCTCAGTGGCGGTGAGCAGCAAAGAGTCAGCATCGCACGTGTCATGACCAAAAAACCGAAGCTCATTTTTGCCGACGAGCCCACGGGAAATCTCGATAGGACTACGGCTTATGAAGTGATGGATGTGGTTTTTTCATATCTTCAGAGTGAAGATGCGGGGCTTTTTCTCGTAACTCACGATATGGAATTAGCGAAGCGATGCGATATGGTGTATGAACTCAAACAAAAGAGACTCGTGCGTATAAGCTAAGCCGAGGCTTAGCTTTTTTTGAGGTTAAAGCCGAGCCACATAACGGCACTTACACCCATAAG